>JAGBVQ010000216.1 GCA_017630245.1 Alistipes sp.
CATAGGTGACGCAGCCCGGCAAGCCCAGCAGCGAAAGACAAACATAAACTAAAAAAAAATATTGTAAAATGGCACATCCTAAACACAAAGTTTCGTCTACACGACGCGACAAGAGAAGAACTCACTACAAGGCAGTAGTTCCCACTGTTGTTACTTGCTCAAACTGCGGTTCTGCGGTACTTTACCACCGCGTATGCCCCGAGTGCGGTTTCTACCGTGGCAAGTTGGCTATCGAGAAGAAGGCTGAGTAGTGTAGTCCAAAAGCAAAGAGAGAGCCCCTTTCAGGTGCGCTCTCTCTTAATTTTTATTAACCGACACTTAAATAATCATATATGTTGAAAATCGGTATCGATGCTATGGGTGGTGACTTTGCCCCCGAAGTAGCCGTGGAGGGTGCTGTGATGGCATTGAAGAAGATTGGCAAGGATAGCCGTATTGTGTTATTTGGTGACGAGGCGCGTATCCGTGCCCTGCTCAAGAAACATAAGTGTGATGCCAAGAACTTCGATATAGTAGCCACTACCGAGGTCATTGAGATGGGCGATCATCCCGCCAAGGCTTTCATCGCCAAGAAGGATTCGAGTATGACAGTCGGATTCCGCCACTTGGCCGAGGGAAAGATCGATGGTTTTGCCAGCGCAGGTTCTACCGGTGCAATGATGGTAGGTTCGATGCAGGTCGTGAAGCCTATTCCGGGCGTTATCCGTCCCGTGATTTCGACACTCATCCCCATTGTGATGAATCGTCGTGGTCTGTTGCTCGACGTAGGTATTAGCGTCGATGCCAAGCCCGAGGTATTGGCTCAGTATGGTCTGTTGGGTTCTATCTATGCCGAGGCTGTATTGGGTATCGAAAATCCCCGTGTGGCGTTGCTCAACATCGGCGAGGAGGAGGGCAAGGGTAATGCCCAGGCCAAGGCCGCATATGATTTGCTCAAGGAGCAGAAGAATTTCAACTTCGTGGGTAATGTTGAGTCGTCGTATATCTTTACCGGCAAGTACTGCGATGTAGTGGTTTCTGATGGTTTTGTTGGTAATGTTGTCTTGAAGATGGCCGAGGCTTTGTACCGTATCAACACTCGTTTGATGCCCACCAAGCCCTGGTTGCTCAACCTTCTGCGTCCCGTATTGGAGCCGTTGTGCCCCAAGCTCTACTACTACCAGAACTTCTGGAACGCTATGAACTATGAGAGCGTAGGTGGAACAATCGTAATCGGTATCAATGCTCCCGTTATGATTGGTCACGGTGGTTCGTCGGCGAAGGCTATCTGCAGTTTGATTTGCACTATGGAGCGTAATATCGCAAGCCGTGTGTGCGACAAGTTGCGCGATGCATTGAAAGACTACGCCCCCGCTACAGAGGAGTAGGCATACCATATCTAATCATAGCGATGATGCAGAGGCATAGGCTTTTGCATCATCGTTTTTTTTGTGAGTAGGAGGTGCGGAGTTGGCAAATATTATATTTTGTAGTATATTTGTCGCAAGTGTTACCAATAAAATTTGATTTACTATGAAAAAGATTATGTTTTTCTTCGTTTTGGCCGCTACTATCGTATCGTGCGCGCCTAAGTCGGCTCCCGTAGCTGAGCAGGCGGCTGAGGTTGCTGCGGCTCCTGTCAATCACGCAGCATACACATCTTCTAACCAGGAGGCACAGCAGCGAGTATATGACTACCTGAAGGCTCACGGCCCCTTCTTTGTGGCTACCGTTGATGGCGATCAGGCTCGTGTACGTCCTTTCGGCGCTTTGCACATCTTCGAGGGTAAGATGTATATCATCACTGGCCACGTTAAGCGTATTGCAAAGCAGTTGGCGGCTAATCCCAATGTGGAGATTTGCGCAGTGAATGGAACCGAGTGGGTGCGTGTTGCTGCTACTTTGGTTGAGGATGAGCGTGTCGAGGCTAAGAAGTCGATGCTCGATGCCAACCCCAACTTGCGTAGCTCATACAACGAGAATGACGACAATATCGCAGTTTATTACTTTACTAATGCTACTGCAACCTTCTCATCGTTTGCAGGTGATGGCGACGTAGTTAAGTTCTAATCTGCTGGTCGATAAAATTAAGAGAGGCTGCTAACTCTAAGTTATGCAGCCTCTTTTTTTATATCTTATCAAAACCCTTTGTGAACTTTATCCAATAGTATTTCAAGGGGTTGGTGTATTTAAGTTGTTTCCAGGGTCGGCTGGCGTGCGGACGATGGATAACGGGCAGATTAGCAAACAGATAGTTCGTGAAACCCAATGCGCGTGATTGCTGCGAGATGGTCACGTCGAACCAATGTTTCTCGGGGTTGAGCGTGTGGAAATCATACGCCTTGAGCAGGTTGTTGGTAAGCAATGAGCAGCAGAAACTGCAGTGCTTCTTCACCGCAAAGCTCTCTCCTTCGTGGCCACGGGCATACTCGTAGGGGTAGTTGATCTTTCCCTGATCATCCACCGTTACCGATGCTGCAATACCGCAATCGGGGCGTGCGGCGGCACTATCGGCCAGAGCCTGAATGGTGTCGGGGCGTACGACTACGTCCGATTCGATGATTATAAGGTCGGCTCCCTCCTCCAATGCGAGCTGCTGCGTTGTCTGCAAAACCAACAGGTAGTTGGGCGAGGGGTGCGATGTGATGTCGGCAAGGTTTACAAGTCGCATTCTGCCATCCTGCTGAGCTACGAACTTCTCCAACGCGGCGGTGTTCTCGGGGGTTGAGAAATCGTTGTAGATGGTGTATGTGAAGGGAGAGCGAATCTCCGACGAGAGGATAGCCTCAGCCGTCTCGAGTGTCGAGGCGATAGAGTCTTTTACGGGGGTTATGATATGCAGGGGCTTCATTGCTTTTTTTATAATCTTATTCAGTGCCCGGTTTGCTTATTTAGGCAAAATAATTTATCTTTGCGTTTATAGGTAACGCACAAAGATAATGATTTTTTCGAAATATACAACACACATTCTTATCGTAGCACTCACGCTTCTTGTTTGGGATTCTGCGGCGCAGAGCCGCCAGACCCGCGAGGAGTATGTCGATAAGTATAAGCATATTGCCATCGAGCATATGGAGCGATACGGAATTCCTGCCAGCATCACTTTGGCGCAAGGTATTCTCGAGTCGGATAGTGGCAATAGTAATTTGGCACGTAAGTCGAACAACCACTTCGGCATCAAGTGTAAGTCGGACTGGAAGGGCGAGCGTGTATATCACAACGACGATGCTCCCAACGAGTGTTTCCGTAAGTATGATAGTGTGGAGGAGTCATATGAGGACCACGCCGAGTTTCTCGATCAGTCGCCTCGCTACGATTCGCTCTTTGCATACTCCTCTAACGACTATCGCAGTTGGGCCCGAGGACTCAAGGCGGCAGGATATGCTACTGCTTCGGATTATGCGCAGCGTCTGGTTCGCATTATCGAGGAGAACAACCTCTTTCTTTTCGACGAGGACAACGGCTCGGAGCTCTATGCTGCACGTATGCGAGCCGAGCGAGGTCGTGTCGATGAGGAGTTCGCTACCCAGAGCAGCGTTGCTGTACCCGAGACAATGGAGGCACGTATCGACCCCGACAACTACCGTGTGCCCGAGCGCACGTATAATGGCTTTAGCGTCTATGCCAACAATGGTGTTCATTACATTGTGGCACGCAATGGCGATACGTTTGCTCGCATAGCACAGACTTTCGCTCTTACCGAGCGTACGCTACGCAAGTATAACGAGATTGACCCCAAGAGTGTGGCCAACCCCATCGAGGGCGAGTATGTCTACATCGAGCAGAAGCAGAGCCGCTGGACGGGCGAGGGTAGTCACCACCGTGTGAAGCAGGGTGAGACGCTCACCTCGGTTGCACAGGAGTATGGTATTAGAAGAAAACAACTCGCACGAATGAACCGCCTAAAGATGAGTGCAGCATTGGTCGAGGGACAGACACTACGATTGAACTAAAAACTTTCAGATATGGATAAATCACCGTTGCGAGAGAAGATTCTTGCTACAATTATCAACAAATCAACGCTCAAGCAGCACATCTTTGACAATACGTTTGCCAGCTTCAACGAGCTAAAGGACGTTCTGTTTGAGATTGCATCTGAGTTGGACGACGACCTGGATGGCAAACTGGATAAACGCGTGCGTATCGAGTACCGCGACCGTGGTAAGTTCGAGGCACAATTGCAGGTGGCCAGCGATCTTCTGATCTTCCGTATGCATACCGATGTGTTCGAGTTCGACTCTAAAAATGTCGTTTGGCAGAATGAGTATGTGCAGTCGGAGCGCGATAATGCATATTGTGGAGTGATTGACATTTACAACTTCCTCTCCGACTCGTTCAAATTCAATCGTAATGCCGATGAGGGTTATCTCATTGGTCGCATCTTCAACAATCGCGAGAAGTGCTACTACGATGAGGGTAAGCGTCAGGCATTGGTGCGTGCGGCGAATTTCGGTCAGGAGAAGATCACACGCGAGGCTTTGGTTTCGATTATGGAGGCAGCTATTCACTACGCCATCAACTTCGATTTGCTGGTGCCCTCATACGAGGATAACAACCGTGTAACGGTGGATCAGTTCAATACCAAGATGGATAACTCGAAGTTTACCACAGGTAAGCGCCTAGGATATGAATTTAATGTGGATGATATTTAGTAAAACAATGAATAAGACTATAACCCGACTTTCACTTATGGTGGCACTACTGTGTACGAGTGTTACCGCGTTTTCACAGAAGACCTACCGCGAATTGGGCCAAATTTCGAGCCTTAACCGTGGTGTGAGTGGTCTGCGCTCGATGAACGATGGCGAGCACTATACAATCAGCCGTGGTGGTGCCGTTCTGCGTTTTAGTTATACCGATGAGAGCGTGTGCGATACGCTTTATACCGGCCGCTTCTCAAGTTATGCCCTCTCACCCAAGGAGGATATGGTGGTAGTGGGCAATAACTTCCGCCCCGTATATCGTCGTTCGTTCTATGCCGATTACGATATCGTAACGGTGCCCGATGGTCGCTTGGTGCATTCACTCAAGGATATCCGCGATTTGTCGCTTTCGCCCGACTCGAAGATGATAGCATATGCTAAGGATAACAATCTCTTCATTGCCGATTTGGGCGGTAAGGAGCGTGCCGTAACGAGCGATGGCGAGTGGAACAAGATTATCAACGCTACGGCCGACTGGGTATATGAGGAGGAGTACGGCTTCACTAAGGCCTATGCCTTTTCGCCCGATTCTAAGAAGATTGCCTACCTTCGCTTCGATGAGAGCCAGGTACCTACATTTGAGATGATGCGCTTCGATGGCGACCTCTACAATAAACCCTACTCGTTCAAATATCCCAAGGCTGGCGACAAGAACTCTGTTGTGGAGTTGTGGCTCTACGATATTGCTACTGGCCAGAAGACAAAGATTGATGTAGGCGCCGAGACGGATCAGTATGTTCCATTTATTGAGTGGACACCTGCCGGTGAGCTCTACTTCTTCCGCATCAACCGCAAGCAGAACCACTTTGAGGTGGTATTGTGCCGCGAGTCGGGCGAGCAGAAGGTGATCTACGACGAGACCTCTCCGACATATGTTGAGCGCCCCGCCTTGAGCACAATCCGCTTTATCGATGGCGACCAGTTCATCGTGCAGAACGAGACAGCTACGGGCTGGAACCATATCTACCTTCACTCGGTAGAAAAGGGTATGGTGCGTGCTCTTACTTCGGGCGAGTGGCAGGTGACAAGCGTTGTGGAGGCTACCAAGGACAAGGTTTACTATATGTCAACCGAGACCTCACCGCTTCGCCGTAACCTCTACTCGATAGACTATAAGGGCAAGAAGAAGGAGCGTCTTACCGAGAAGGATGGTACCTACTCTATTTCTCCGAGCAAGGGTATGAAGTACTACATCTCTAACTTTATCTCTGCATCGTCAGCACGCGAGGTGGAGTTGCGCGATGGCAAGGGTAAGCTTATCCGCACGTTGGTTGAAAATCCCGAGATGGAGGAGCGCCTGAAGACGCTGCCCAAGAAGGAGTTCTTTACCTTCACTACGGAGCGTGGCGACAACCTCAATGCTTATATTATCAAGCCGCTGGATTTCGATCCGCAGAAGAAGTACCCCGTACTTCTTACGCAGTACTCTGGCCCCGGCTCGCAGCAGGTGGCCGACTCGTTCTCGCTGGGTTGGGAGAATGTGATGGTGGCTAACGGCTACATCGTGGTTTGCTGCGATGGTCGTGGTACAGGCTATATGGGCGAGCATTTCAAGAAGCAGACCTATGGCAACCTGGGTGAGTTGGAGGTTGAGGATCAGATCTCATTTGCCCGCTATATGGCTTCGCAGTCGTATGTCGATGCCGAGCGTATCGGTATCTACGGTTGGTCGTATGGTGGCTTTATGGCGCTGGGTTGCGCCTTGAAGGGCGATGGTCTCTTTAAGATGTCGATTGCCGTTGCTCCCGTTACATCGTGGCGCTACTACGACACCATCTACACCGAGATTTATAACGGCCTGCCACAGGAGAATCCTGCAGGTTATGACGATAACTCGCCTATCAACTTTGCCGACCGCTTGAGCGATCGCACCAAGTTGTTGATTATGCACGGCACGGCCGACGATAATGTCCATTTCCAGAATACTGTGGAGATGTGTCACGCTCTGAATCGTGCAGGCAAGCAGTACGATATGATGATATATCCCGATCAGAACCACTCGATGGCTCCATCATACTCGACTCTTATTCGCGAGAAGATGATTCAGTATACGCTGGATAATCTTTAGTCCAAGCATATAGAAATTAATAACCCCGAGCCGTACGACTCGGGGTTTTATTTTCACCTCTATTAATTGTCTGGGCTAACATCTCGGTCTTTTACCGCACGACGGCCCTAAAGCAGGAGTTATTCGATCTCGTCGGCCTTTACGTGCGTAACCTTGCCGTCACGCATAATAACCAGCTCACCATCCTCCTTCTTGCACTTCTCCTTCAAGCGCTGCTGTGCCAAAAGGATTCCTGCATCTATTTTCTCTTGCATCTGCTCAATTTCGATTTCACCCATAATCTCTACAGTTTGCATATTTGACGATATGATACCGAATCGACTACCTCGCGTATTTCATCACGCGTGCCGTAGGCGATCTTTTTTACACCTTCAACAGAACTATTGTCGTAAATAACCCAATAATCACACTCCTTGGTATAGAGCGAAGTGAGGTAGCGTATGCCTCGGTAGTAGCGGCGACGAACTACTTCGGGTGGTACGTTGTGTCCACCCTCGGCTACGCGTCGTGCCACACGCTCCACAGCCTGATCGGGAGTGGGCAACCAAAAGTAGAGTAGCGATACAAAATAGCCTCTCTCCTGTGCCATACGGATAAATCGCGTATAGTAGCGGGTTGCCAGCGTAGTCTCAAAAGCAAAATCCGCGCCATCGGCCATAAGCGCATCCATACGCTTACGCATCAGACGACCTGCTTCGATAGAGACTCTTGACGGATTGAATGGTGATAGGCCCTTGGCTATTTCGTCGGCATTGACGAACTCGTGACACTCCAGCATCTCGGGCAAGACAGCATACGAGGCTGTGGTTTTACCAGCGCCGTTGCATCCTGCTATGATATAGAGTTTAGGCATATACAATTCAATCTTGTCATTGCAAAGTTAGTAATATTCTGCGAAATTCCAAATATCGGGCAATTTAACGCTGACCGCATTTGTAATTTCAGACTATAAGAGTGTAAAAAAATGAGTGCCCGCGAATTTCGTGGGCACTCAAGTGTGGTTGCTCTATAGTGTTGATTATTAGATGTTAATCTCCAAAATCTCGAACTTTAACACACCTGCAGGCACTGTAACCTCTACCACGTCGCCCTGCTTCTTGCCCAGAAGAGCCTTCGCGATGGGAGTACCGATGGCGAGCTTGCCCTCGCGCAAGTTAGCCTCGTTCTCCGATACAATGGTGTAGGTCACCTGCTTCTTATTGTTGTGGTTGAGCAGAGTTACCTTGCTTAGAATCTGTACCTTGCTCTTGTCGATTTTCGACTCGTCGATAACGCGTGCGTTAGTCAATGTCTGCTCCAACTTGGCGATACGCATCTCCAGCAAACCCTGTGCCTCGCGTGCAGCATCGTACTCGGCATTCTCCGACAAATCACCCTTGTCGCGAGCTTCGGCAATAGCGGCCGAGATGGCGGGACGCTCCACCGAACGCATATGATTAAGTTCATCCTTAAGTTTCTGCAGACCTTCCGCTGTCAGATAAATAATCTCATTTGCCATATCTATAACAGTAAAAAAAGCCAGAAC
>JAGBVQ010000217.1 GCA_017630245.1 Alistipes sp.
GGTAGTTCGCTGGCCGACCGTGCGTGGGGTCGCGAGAGTGCCGTATATCGCATCACGGGCGTTATGACCGTGATTTCGGGATGGTTTATCACAGCTATCGCAGGATTTATCATCTCGCTGGTCATCACGTTGGTTCTGATGTGGGGAGGTTGGATTGCAGCCGTTATCCTGGTAGCACTCTGCGGCTATCTGGTAATCAAGGGCAACTTCACAAAGAAGAAGAAGGACGAAAAGAGCGAGAAGAGCACCAAGAAGTTCGAGACAAGCGACTCGGCCGAGGTTATGATCAACCGCATCGAGGATGTCTGCGTAACGATGGATCAGGTTACCCGCATCTATAGCCGCACCATTTTGGCCGTCTTCAAGGAGAACCGTAAAGTTCTGCGCGATATGGTTAAGGAGTCGGACGAGCTCTTCCTCGAGGCTCGTGAGCGCAAGTATAAGATTCTGCCCGCCCTGCGAGATATTCAGGAGCGAGATATCAACACAAGCCAATTCTACGTTCAGGTTATCGACTATATGTCGGAGGCGACCAAGGCTCTGAATCACATCACACGCCCCGCTTTCGACCACATCGACAACAACCACCAGGGCTTCACCAAGGAGCAGATCATCGACCTGAAGGAGGTGAACGACGAGGTGGAGGCAATCTTCGTAACCATCAGCCAGATGTTGCGCCGCAAGCACTTCTCGGATATCGCGATCATTATCGAGATGCGCGACCACCTCTTCGATACGCTCGATGTGGTTATGCGCAACCAGCTGCGCCGAATGAAGGAGGGCGAGTTCTCGACCTCGGCATCGATGCTCTACTTCAACATCCTCAACGAGACCAAGACTATGGTGCTCCAGTCGCGCAACATTATGCGTTCGCTCGACCACTTCGTTCACGAGAGCGACAACTACGTAGCCTTCCGTCAGGCGGTAAATGCCAAGGCGGGTATGCTCGAGGAGGTACACGAGTAGCCGTGCCATAGAGCTGAGTGCTGCACTGAGCTTAGCCTATAAAAAGGGCGTGTCCAACAAGTTTGTGGACACGCCCTTTTTGCTTAGAAGTTGTCTAACAAGGCTACTACTTCAGACCCATATACTCGCGGTAGGCCGGATAGACGTATGTGTCGTAAATATACGATACGTGCCACGGAGAGCTGATGTTGTCGGTACGCTCCTCGGCATCGCCACCAAGAAGAGTGCTCAACTTGCCGTATGTGCGCGTGCCTACCTCAAAGTCGAAGGGACCACGATAGCCACAATCCTTAAGCAGGGTGTAGTAGAGCGCACCCCAAAGATTATTTTCGCCAATACCACCGAAACGACCCTCCTTGTAGAGCATACCCGTCTTGGGATAGCCCGGATGGAGGTGGTCATCGTGGTAGCGACGCTTGGTCGGATCGTTATCCTTTCCGCGATTGTCGTGCATATGGAGAGCTCCAACTCGACGGCCGCAATCACGCAACCAATCAACCACGTTACGGCCATCCTTCACGATGCTCAAGTAGACATTTGCGTGGCCGATATCCACCGCAATCATCACAGGTTTCTTAACCTTGCCAAGATCGGTCATAGCATTTGCTCTATCGACACAATCGGCCAGCACCCTACTGTCGGCACCTACGCCGTGCGACATATTCTCAACGGCAATCTGAGTGCCGATCTCGTCAGCCACCAGCTGCAACTCATAGAGTGAGCGAGCCATACTCTCGGCCGAGGAGCCATCATTAAACTGCAGCGTCTGGTTACAGTGAATGAGCAGGAACTTCGGCTGCAGCACACGCGCCGCACGAATCATCGTCGCAAAGTAGCGAACGGTCGAGTCACGCTCCTTCTCATCGGGAGTACAGAGGTCGTAGTATCGAGCCTCGGTCTGGTTACCGTAGGGAAGGTGCATACACCAAATTTTACGATTGTGCTTATCGGCCTCGGCGCGACCCTTCTCTGCGCTTGCAACCCAAGAGTTGTAGGCCGAGGCGGCGTTCTCTTTCGAGCCAAATCCCGGGCTGATATAGGTATAACCCAGCGCTGCCGAGCCCGAGAAGAGGGCGTCATTGGTGAGCGAGCCTGTGGTACCTACCCTCAGACGCAGGCGCGAAACATCCTCATTCGGATCGCCCAACTCGGTGGTAGGCTCAACGATTACATAGTCACTCTCGTCATAGTCATAAGGGATGCGAGTCACAACCAAATCATCGATAAAATAGGCGTTGTTCGCATCACGAATCACCGAAGGATAGAATCTCAGGGTGGTATTGTTCGTAAATGCGCCAACCTTGAGTTTCACATCGTGCCATACGCCCGGCTTAAAATCTCCGGGGTGGATGATAATCGCATTACGGGCCTGCGATGCCTGCGAAAGGCGAGTACTTGTCTTGGGATGGATGTCGAGCTCCTTGCCGTCTACCCAATAGTTCAGAAAGACAAGACCCGAGCCACTGACAACCTTATCTCCATCCGCATCGCCCACGGCCTGCAACTGAATATTTCCCGAAAAATCGCTCTCCAGACAGATGCGGAACGTGATCTCGGCAACGCAAGGCGTATTGCCCAGCGTCTTCACAAAGGGCATACGGATCATTCCACGATTGCCGTGCAGCAGAGGATCGCCACAGCAGATGTAACCCTTATACTCACGAGCATAGAAGAGCAATCGCCAATCATCCAAACCTCGGTTGAGCATATATGCCTTCGAGAGATCGAGCCCCGAGCTATTATATGAGTAGCTTGTGTAATCGCTATCGGTAACGGCAGCCGTACCCGGTGTGTCGCTGTTCTTCACACGAACAGCCACCTCCATACCCGATGCCGATACGGGAGCCAGATCCGTCGTAGAGCTACCTCGACCCAGGCCCTTAGTGCCGGCAATGATATCGCCACCCCAAGTGCAGTTGTCGAAGTGTTGCGCATAGAGCAGATGCTCATCGGGCTGGTAGTCCACCGTACCCAGATCGAAAATCTCTCCTGCTTTGATTGTAATGCTGCCGTCAAAGATCTTCTCAACCTTCTTATGGTTACGGTCGCTGATGCGGAGCTTGAATCCGTTAGCATAGGTTCCGGTCGGCACAACGATATGGAACAGCGTTCCGCTGCCGGACAAAGCCACGCCTGTATTCTCCTTACCGGCACAGTTGAGCGTCACCCAATTCGATGCTACCGACTTGATCTTCGCAGTCGAGAGGGCATTATCATCTCCCGAGAATTTATACTCACCGGCAATATTATTGCCCTCAGCCAAATCTTCGACGTAGATGCTGGTAAGGCAAGCCTCACCCTGAACCTTGAGGCGAATCACTCCGCACATCGCCTCCATATTGAGTTTCTTGCTACCCTCGCACACGCCATACATCGGCAGAGCATTGGGGCCGAACGAACTCTCGGTATAAAATTGCGAGAAGGGCAAGGTAAACGACTTGTTCGCCTTATCGTAGAGCAGCGCCGGATAGAAGGCCTCATAGGTATCATCCTCGGCCTTATCGACATAGACCACCGGGGAGCCATTGCTCATCTCGACATAGTAGGTCTTGCGGTTGATGATAATCGCATCATCCGCCTCCCACTTAATCTTGGTGCCATCCAACACGGCACGCGACTCCTCGCTGAAGCCCTTAGCTCCGAGCTGGAGTGTAATCTGACCCTCACCGGGTCCATTGCCGCCATTCGAGTCTCCTCCGTTATCGTCCGTCGGATCCTCCGAACAGCCAACCATCAACATCGCAGCAATAGCCGCGACTTGCAGAAGTTTTTTTAACATCTTTGCAATAAAAACCGTAAGGGCTTCGCCAAGAGGAAGCCCTTACGATCTGTTTTCAAAAAATTACATATAACGCAACGAAATTGTTCCGAAGCGAATAATATTCTTCTGAGTAGTGCTTGCACGAACAACACCATTCTCTACGCTACCATTCCACTGAAGCGGAAGGCTCGCCAGAACGTCATCGTAAGGACGGATACGGATCGTAACCTTATCCTTGCCGAAGATATCGCTCGGGAAGAAGAAGATATGGTCGGTATAGCCCATACCACACGCTGCGGGGGTGTAGTACTTGTTTGCAGCCACCGACGAATCCCACCACGGGTGCGAACGCAACTTAACGTAAGGCTGATTTACATAGCTATCCGAAACAACCTTGTCGTAGACCATAGTCCAAGTCTCGCCGTTGTTGGTGGTGTACTCCACACACCAGTGAGCCGGATAAGCCTTACAGTTGGCAGCAGTACCGTTACCGGCCATAAATGTAAAGGCCAAGCAGAACTTAGTACCGCTGATGTTGCGAGTCGACATATCGAGGCAAATACCCTTATAACCGATAATCGAGCTCTTCTGGCCCTCCTCGTTTATATCCCAGCCATACCAGCCCTTCACATCATACGAGAATCCGAGAGCTGTTGTAGCCTTACCACCCGCAGAAGCCCAAGCGGTACCATTGTAGTTGGGATCCTTCTTCTCACCATCCACAAGGCAGCCCGGGTGGGGAGCATTGTAGTCGGCCTGACCATTGATCGGATATGTGTCGTTAGTCTCGACATTCTCGCAGCGCAACTCCACA
The DNA here is from genome assembly GCA_017630245.1 of Alistipes sp. Taxonomy (GTDB): domain Bacteria; phylum Bacteroidota; class Bacteroidia; order Bacteroidales; family Rikenellaceae; genus Alistipes. Next base: position 4,542 of record JAGBVQ010000217.1, read on the forward strand.
TTGGGACGCTCCTCCGCTACATCGGGCGGAACAATCGAGTTCACGCCATTTGCAGGGTACTTCTTACCGAAGATATCAGCCGTATAAAGGCCGAAACGTACAGCATACTTACCGTTATACTCGGCGAAGGTACGATACTTCGCGCCGGTGTCGCCGATAGTGAGGATGTCCTCCTCATCCACGGGGCGAATCTGGAAGCGACCCATATAGTCACCATAGCGAGGATTCTGCTCGTGAACGATAATACCATTCATATCGCCCGAACCCTGCGGTACGCCATTACCCTTACGACGCCACTCCACAAGCGAGTTGAGCGACATATAGATACCGTCACCATTTGCATCATAGAGAACCGAAGCCCAACCGTCCATACGGTTATTAGGCTTTGCATTGGCATCATCCGCAAAGTTGTTTGCGGGACCGAGCATTGCGTAACCCTCGTAGTAGTTCACATAGGCACCGTTCTTGAATACGAACTCGGTATCGGGCAGAGTAACGAATGTGTAGATATCTGCATCAGTAAGCTCGCCGATGCTCTTACGCTTCACGGGGATGCTTGCTGCAGTACCGCTCTCACCCGAGAGGAGGTTCTCAGCCTCAAGGCCTACGATCGAGTAGCGATCGGGGTTGCTCTCCTTGATGATCTTGGCACCCTTCAGACCGATCTGCATCTTCGAGTAGCGACGCAACTCGTTATCCTCGGCATCGTTGAACAAAAGACGAACACCATAAGCGCCATCCTCGCTCTCCATATAAGCCGTACGCTCGCTCACCGAAGTATCAACGGTCGAGTAGAGCGTGTTGGGGTTGAAGGCCATATTTTTCGAACGGAAGTCGCTGATAATCCAACCCGAGATATTGATATCCTCAGTCACCTCACGGCCCTCCTCGGTTGCCATTTCGCGCAGCTGCTCGAAAGAGACGGCATTACCGAAGTTATCGTTCTTGTCGGCCTGATTGATGAAGACGCGCAACTCGAACTTCTCGTCCCAACCATCGATGTAGGTAAACGACACGATAGTCGTACGGGGCGAGTCGGTATTGTTGATTGCGGGAGTCATCGTGAGCAGACCATCCTCCAGAGAGATATCGTTGATCCACTGAGCTCCGTCATTTGTGTAGTCGATGGTAAATTCATCCAACGGGATGTTGGTCTCCACCTCCAATTCGATAGGAGTCTGCGAGCTACCCTCAATAGCCTTGAAGGGAGCGCCGCAATCGATCATCGGCACCACACCTGCCTGCTTTACCCATACCGTGTCGGCTCTCTTGCCCGAGTCGAGACAGAGGCGAATGGCTGCCATACGGCGGAAGCCATCGTTCTGCTTATAGTTTACGAGCAGATTGCCGTCATTGGTCATATGCGAAGCATTCAGGGTTGCCCAATTACCCTCGATGTCGTTGAGGAACTTCACCGAGTAGCCGCCCTTTGCGTAGATGGGAATCTCGACTACACCCTCCTGCTCGTCGACCAGATACTCCGACGTGGGAGCAATCAGCTCGAGAACCTCAGGATACTCGGCATCGTCCAACGCCTCACACGAGGGAAGCGCTACGGCACCGAACACGAGAGCCATCATTGCAAAGCTTGCTGTTATCTGTTTGCTAAATTTCTTGAACATTTTTCTTCAATTATCAATTGTAAATTCCCCAAAACTCACGGTTTTGGCTTTGGTCGGGGCAGTTGCTTTGTGACAACCACCCCCGACCATTAACCTTGTCTAAATTATTTCGCGTAGGTTACAGCAAGATCCTCAAGCATAACAGCGCAAGGATAAGAGTAATCCTTAGTACACTGCTTTGTAGGATCATCCATAGTTGCCTTGAAGGTACCGTTGGTAGGATATGCAAGCTGCAACGAAGCGGGCGAGATCTTAATCATAACCTTATCTGCACCTGCTGTACCATCGGGCAACAAGAACTTCTGCTGAGTCATACCCGGGCAGAACTCGAGGTTGTTAGCCAACTTAATAGAACCGAACGGGCTGGTATAAGCTGTATTTTCAGCATTCCAGTTCACCAGCGGCAACATCTTAAACTCTTGTGTGCCGTTGATTGCGTTAGTACAACGAGTCCAAGTAACACCATTGTCGGTCGAAGCCTCAACCTTCCAGAGATAGGGGAAGCCAATCAAAGAACCCTTAAGCATATACTTCGACAATAACGGAGGATTAGCGTTGTTAACGTTAGCATACGGAGTCGGCGAGATTGAGAACTCAACACCCATTGCGCCCGAAGCTGCAGTTGCGGGGAACTCCATAACAAGGCCTGTGGTATTACCGGTCCAAGCGCCATTATCATCCCACTCATAGAACGAGGCAACATCCTGATAGTACTGAAGAGCAGTACCTCTTGTAGCGGTCTTTACATCGGCTACAGTAGCACCGTTAGAACCCTTATACTCCTCCTTGTAGTTCTTATCACCTGAGATAATACCCGGCAGATACGAAGTGTTCTTGAATGTTGTAGTATTTCCGCCCGTAACAGCAAAGTGAGTTGCCATAGCTTTAAGGTTGGTAGTGTAGAGAACTGCCGAACCATCGGTAATACCGTGAACACCGTGAAGTTTATTCTGAGGAGTAGGCACCGATGCTGAACCGGTAATGTAGCCACCTGCTGCCTTATTGCCATTCCAAGTGTACGCACCAACTGAAATAGTCTTCTTATCCATACGCCAGTCAACGAGCTGATTCAGAGCGTACTCCAACTCAGTACCCATCTCAAACGAAGTCTGGTCGAAGGGACGGATCTGATACTTACCCATATCACCGTAAGCCAGGTCAATGCAGTTAACCAGGACTCCGTGAACCTTACCTACGCCGTTAGGAGCCAGAACAGTACCACCAACGAGGTCACGCTTCCAGGGGCACTTTGCATTGATAAGAGCGAAGATAGCCTTACCACTGCCGTCCTGCATCATTGTAGCGTAGTGTGCGCGGATATCGTGAGCAAGCTCGGGCTTACCAGCCATCGAACCCTGACCATAAACGAATGCGCCACCCTTGTGAACGAACTCGAGGTTCTTGATCTTCACGTCAGTATAGATATCCTGATCGGTCAACTCTGCAAGAGTCTTCTCCTTAGTCACGATCTCAGCCGCGCAGTTCGGAGTATGTGTGAGGAGATTCTCAACGCAGAAATCGCGAATGAGAACGCAGTTTGCGCTTGCAGTGGGCTCTGTAGTGCCGTTCTTCTTAGCGTAGTTGAACTGCTTGGTACCAATGAGCGAGATAGTGATCTTATCACCACGCTTAAGTTTGTTGTGCGAAGCGAAACGATACTCCAACTGCGCACCATACTTACCATCCAGAGTCTGAACGTAAACGGTCTTGGTATTCAAATCGTGATCCATTGCGTTCCAAGCTGTATTCTCGGGCTTGCGCATATTGAGATTCTCAGAACCGCTACCGATTACGATAAGCTCCTCGTTAACCATCTGCTCAGTAACCAAACCTGCAACGTGAGCGTGCTCGAATACATACTGCAGACCAACCGATGTACGGAAGTTGTCATCCTTAACAAGACCTACGTTGAAGGGGCGAATCATTGCGCGACCAAACTCGTAGTTATCTGTCATATTGATCTTGAAATAACCCTTATCAGTCCATACCTGAACGAACGAGAGGTTGTTGTTATCGATCTTCTTACCACCATAGTTACCGGGCCATACACAAAGGTATACCGCAGCAGGATTTGCCTGGCCACCTACCTTAACGCTATTGTTGTGGCAGTTTACGTGAGCACGGTACATAACCTGAAGAGTTGTAGGCGCTGTATTGATAGCAAACTTATTGGTTGCGCCACCGATGGTTGCCTCCATCTTAACCTCGATCTCGCTATCAGCGGTAATGGTTGTAAGGTCGAAACCTGTACGATTACCTGTCATATAGTTGCAACCGGTAACGTTCTCGTGCTTCTCAGCGTGGAGACGAATAGTCGAAATAACTGCATCCTGGTAAGCCTCGTCATTCGAGAATACGTTGAACTTAACCACCGAAGCAACGGGACGGAAGAGGAGCGAACCTCCTGTTGAGCCCTCAAGCTCAGTTGCAGCCGAAACCATAGGCATACCCTTAAGGTTTGCTGTGCCAGCAGCGAGCTGAGTCTGAACGTGGGGCATCGAGAGGATAATATCGCTTGCCTCGCGATCGTTGTTCTGGGTGTGGTAGGGATAGTAAGCCATCACCTTATCGCCTGCAGCGAACGATGCAACATCCGCTGAAACCACTCCGTTATTGTAGGTACCCTTAGCGTTCTTGGTCGCAGCTGCGGTTGCGTCTGCGGGAACGATATAGATACCGAACTCGTCACCATTCTCAAACTTTACATTAAGATCATCATCCATAAATGCACGCGAAACCTCCTGCTCAACTGCGAACTCGAGAGGTACGCTATACTCTACTGCCTCATTATTGACAACCTCGTCAGTGAGGTCTGTAGTACAAGCCGTGAATGCTACTGCAGCAACGGCTAACATTGACAAAATCTTCTTCATAATTTCTCTTTCTTTTTAGTCGTTCTACAATAGATTATTCGCCGCCGAGAGTTGTATCGCCATACGAACCGAAATCCTCGGCCTCTACGGAGAGCGCAAAGCCCGCCTCAGCTCTAATTACTTCGATCTCGAAGTCCGGAGTTGCATAAACTCCAAGTGTTCTCTTTTTAGTCATAGTTTTGATTTTTGTTGATTATATATTCCTATTTATAATAAACATTGATAGATCCGAAGCGGAAGAATGTAGTCTGCTTACAATGGGGCGTCACAATAGCCTTATCCATAATCATATCACCCTCTGGTTTGATGCGTATCTGCGCCAACTTGCCATTTGCGGGAGTGATGCGGATGAGAACCTTCTCGCAACCGAATGCAGCCTGTGGCAAAGCGTAGGTGTGCTGCTGCAGACCCATACCACAGTCGTAACCCGTAGGCTTCACGCTATTATCTCCACTGAGCAACTTCAGACGCGAGGGCCAGAAGGGCACGGGGCGGAGATTGGTGATGAGCTGATCGGTAGCCGTATCCTTCAGAGTCACCCAACGGCGACCATCGTACGAACACTCAACCTTCCACTGGGCAGGGTATTGCCACGAAGTATCGGCGCTCTGCTTACCAGCTCCGAAATCGAAGCTAACCGAGAGGCCTGTACCCGAGATCTTGGCTGTCGAGAACTCGATGAAAATCGAGTTTGTACCTACGACCTTACCTGCCGCATCGAAGATAAACCAACTTGTGGTCGGACCCTCGAAGCCGATAGAGCCGGCATAGGTTGCACCACGCTTGTGAGTGGTAACATCGTTATAATCCTCACACAGAACGAAGTACGAATCGCTGGTAGTCCACATATAACCCTTACCAACATCGGGAAGCAGACGGTCGCCCTTGACCTCTTTCTTCCAGTTTTGGCTGGTCTTATAACCCATCATTTCGTAGTTCACCTCGGCACTGTTGTTCGCCTCGTAGAACCATCCAACGATAGTCTTATATGGCGATTTACCCTTTGCAGGAACGATATCCTTCTCATCCACGGGACGGATCTGGAATTTACCCATATTGCCACCGTAGCGACGGTTTGTGCTGCTCACAACAATACCGCTCAGCTCGACCATACCCTTCGGCACGGGCTTGCCATCACGACGCCACTGGCAGAGGGTATTAACGTGCATATAGATTGCACGGTTGTCGTTATCGCGCAGCAACGATGCCCAGCTATCCATACGGCTTGTTACTCCGTAGGGCTGCGGAACATTGTGCAACGGACTCTTGATGCAGTAAGGCTCCCAGATATTGGTATAGGAACCTTCCTTGAAGATAAACTCCAAATCCTTGAGAGTCACGAAGGTGTAGACATCTTCGTCGGTCAAATCCTTGATAGTCTTCTCCTTGCGGACAACCTTCGTAGCATCACCCGCCTTGAACGAGATTACGTTCTCGGCCGTGAGGTTGCGAATCGTATAACGCTCGGGGTTGTACTCCTTATAGATGGTTGCGCCCTTCAGGTTGAGGCGTACAGTACCGTAGCGGTGCAGGTCGTTATCCTCTGCTGCGTTAAACTTAAGGCGGAATCCATACTTACCATCCGGAGTCTGAATATAAGCCGTACGCATACTGTGCGTGATATCGGTCTTGGCGGTCGAGATGTTGTGGTTGATGTCCATATTCGGACTCTCGCAGTCACTGATAACCACTCCCTCGATCACAACATCCTCGGCAATCTGGGTCTTATCCTCCACAGCCATTGCGCGAACCTGCTCGAAGCTCTTAACCTCCTGCGCCCAAGCCGACTGCACACCGGCCGTAGCGGTAAGTGCTACCGCTACGGCCATTGCGCATATTTTATTAGTAAGTTTCATAGATCAGAGATTATTTATACGATACAACTACGTCCTCCAAAACGAGTGCGTGAGAGTATGAGTACGACTTGGTACAGTCGTGACCCGGAACATCGATAGGCGAAGTGTAATCATTACCGCTGTAGGCAGCCAGACGCAACGATGCGGGCGAGATCTTCACCATAACCTTCGCTGCACCTGCAGCATTTGCCGGCAGGATAAACTTCTGCTGAACGAAGCCCGGGCAGTGCTCCAGCGGAGTCTGCGGAGTGAGAGTTGTGCCTGTAAGGAAGTCGGTAATTGAGTATGATTTACCATCCAGATAGTGGAGGGTCGGACTCATCTTGAACTGCTGCTCGCCATTTACGGCGTTGGTACAAGCCGTCCAAGTTTCACCACCGTCAATCGAACACTCGACCTTCCAATAGAGCGGGAATCCGAAGGTTGCGCTACGCAGCTTCGCATTCATAGTAATCTTGTTAGCATTGTCGGTACGACCATACGCCAACGAACCCATCGAGAACTGTACCGACATCTTGCCCGAGGCTGCAGTTGCGGGGAACTCCACAACGATACCCGTTGTCTTACCGGTCCAGTTACCCTGCTCATTCCACTCATAGTACGATGCAACATCGCCCCAGAATCCGAGTGCTGTTGCTCTCGAGCAGCAGTTCGGGTCGGCATTGGTTGTTCCCGTCCAGGTCTTGTGGATCGATTTACAACCATCGACAACGGTCGGATGATATGTACGGTTGTGCAGTGCAGTCTTGCTCTCTGATGCGAAACCGACATTGTGCGATGCAACTACGGTGCGGTTGGTAGAATAGAGCGAAGCCGAGTAGTCGTTAATCTCGCCGTGGGTGGGGTGCATCTGGTTGAAGTTGGTCTGTCCACCGGCATTTTGTGTTGCGTAGACGAATGCACCGCCATTATTCCACTTATACTGACCCACCGAAACGGTAGCCTTGGTCAGACGCCAAGCAGCCAAAACATTGGTCGAGAAGGCCTCAGCCTCAGGCATATTGAACGAAGTCTGGTCCAAAGGACGAATCTGGTAGGTTCCGATATTACCATACGAGGGGTTCTTCGAGTGAACGATAACACCGCTGGTAGTTCCGACGCCAGCCGGAGCCTTGATAGTACCATTCGTAAGGTCACGACGCCACGAACATTTCGAGTTGATAAGCGCAAAGATTGCCTTATGCTCCTTATCGGTGATCATTGTTGCCAACTCGTCACGAATACCGTGCGAACCCGATGCAACCATCGACTCCACGTTGTAGGTGTAGGGACCATCCTTCACAGCAAACTCGGTATCAGCAAGCGATACGTATGTGTAGAGATCCGCATCGGTCAGGGTCGAGATTGTGCGGCTCTTGTTTGCAAGATCGGCAACGGTGCCCTCTGCCAACAGAACGATATCCTTCTCGGTCAGACCGGTGATAGTGTAGCGGGTCGGGTTATCCTCGCGAACAATCTTCTTGCCATCGAGCGGCAACTCAATCTTGCTAAAGCCCTTAAGCACATTGTTCTCAGCGTCAATGAACTGCAGACGGAAGCCCGACTTACCATCCTCGCTCTGTGCATAGCCTGTAATGGCATTCGGCGTAAAGTTCATCTTATTCCAAGCCGTATTGACGTTAGTCTCGTTATTCTGGCTCGAAGCATCGGTAATGACGCGCAGCTCAAGAACATCCGAGTAGTCACCCGTATCATCGTTCACGCTTGCGTAGATGTAATTACCCGCCGAAGTGAGCAGCTCGCGAACGCTCTCAGCCGAAACCACACGCTTGATGGTCTCACCACGCTGGATTACGCGGAGCGAGCCCTCGGTAACCGTACCATTGAGATCGGTGTACGAAACCTTCACGATAGCGATACGCTTGATACCCGAATTGGCAGCGATATCGAACGAAGCACTTGTAGCGGTCATCACTACGTTGCTCACATAATCTACCGCACCCTCAGTCTGGTAGCTGACCGAAGTGGTCATATCGTCGATAAACTCCGTAAGGTTAGTCTCCACAGCCACCTTGATACCGCTCTGCTCATCGCGAGTAACGGTAGTGTCGTTGAGCGTAATGTAGCCCGCAGCAGCCTCCTGTGTAAGGTTTGCCACAGCATAGTACTCGGTACCCGAAGCATCAACCAAACCATACTTCATAACTGCCTTACGATCCACTCCCGTAGTATTGGGCTGAACAACAAATGTAATGTAGGGATTCTCCTTGATATCGTAACCCTCCTCATCCTTGCCGATAACAACTGCAGGGTGATAAACCACATCAGTAATCCAATCGATAGCGGGAATCTCAGACTCCTCGCCCTCGAGTTCTTCACCCTCGCTGGGCACGGGGCTCTGCTTCAGGCTTGCAGTAGCGCCCTGGGGAGTGGTCAGAATCGGAGCAGCCTCAGCAAACGCCTCATCGGGGAGGTTGGTCTGGATCTCAAGGCGACCCTCATATTTACCGTTTGCGTAGGTCACGTTGCTGCGGTCGAACGCCACAGCACCCTCACCGATACCTGTGCGCTGGATAAGGTGGATAACCTCCTGCTTACCCTCAGCCTCAAGGATGAGGTCTACAGCACGCGAAACGCTGGTATTAAGGTTATAGTAGAATCGAACATATCCGGTTCCGTTACCCGAGGTATTCTCGAGGCGAC
>JAGBVQ010000218.1 GCA_017630245.1 Alistipes sp.
CTCTGCGTGGGCGGGGAGTGCGTCATAGCGCTGTTTTGCCCAATCGGCGAGCTGATAATGACGCAGATAGTTGACCAAAGTAAAAGCGGAGGGAATATGGATGCCTGCGGCACAGGGCAGGCAGTAGCCACAGCGGCGGCAGAAGCGGGTGCCCAGTTCTTCGCGGATGGACCGGCAGCGATCCAGCTCTTCCTGAGAGAGGGGGGTGAGATCGTTGGCGACGGAGGCGTTGCCGGCGAATAATCCTTTCCTTTGATCAAAAAACCTGCCTTTCGGGGCAGGTTTTTTTGTGGGGAATGGATATACCAAACGTATGTGAGGATTTCGAGCTCAAGGCAGATGCCAAAAGAGCCTTGTTAGACAAATTTTCCTACCAGAGGATTGGAGCCTTACCAATACTCTCGAGATAGGCGTTGGCCTGCGAAAAGTGACGACAACCCAGAAAACCTCTGTATGCCGAGAGGGGCGACGGGTGCACAGCCTTGAGAATCAGGTTTTTAGTCGGATCGGCAATGGCTCCCTTGCGCTGGGCATAACTACCCCACAACATATAGACTACACCCTCCTTGCGCTCGGCCACAGCTCGCACCACGGCGTCGGTAAAGCTCTCCCAGCCCTTACCTGCGTGGGATGCAGCCTCGTGCTCGCGCACCGTGAGCACCGCATTGAGCAACAGCACACCCTGCTCGGCCCAGCGATCGAGATTGCCCGAGAGAGGTATCTCGGCTCCCGTATCGGCGTGCACCTCCTTGAAGATATTCTGCAGCGAGGGCGGGAAGGGAACTCCATCAGCCACCGAGAAGCACAATCCGTGCGCCTGCCCCGGGCCGTGATAGGGATCCTGACCAATAATCACAACCTTCACCTTGTCGAATGGGCACTTGTCGAACGCTCGAAAGATATTCGAGCCGCGGGGATAGACTCGGTGTGCAGCGTACTCCTCACGCACAAAGTGCGTAAGCTGCTCGAAATATGGTTTTTCGAACTCGGGGGCAAGAATATCTTTCCAATCTTGTGCAATTTTGACCTCCATAGTGGCGTTGTTTAGGTGATTTGTTTACAAAATTATGAAAAAATTTGGAATTTCGGCAGGGTGGGCGTATCTTTGCACGCCCTTTCGAGGGAAAATGAAATGTGGATAGATTTGACTGATTGCAACCACAATAAAAAATCGCTAAAACAGCATCTTTTTATTAAAAGCAGCAAATCATACCCCATTCGAGAATTTGTTTGAGCCCATTTGTGCGGCCCAAACCAATTCTGGCACAAATGTTTAACAATTAAAAATTTGTACTATGGGATTTTTATTTACATCGGAGTCGGTGTCGGAAGGACACCCCGATAAGGTTTCGGACCAGATTTCCGATGCTATTCTCGATGAGTTTTTGCGCCACGACGAGCAGGCAAAGGTAGCTTGCGAGACTCTCTGCACCACAGGTTTGGTAGTGGTTTCGGGCGAGGTTCGCTCGGAGGCGTATGTCGATGTTCAGGGCGTGGCTCGCCGCGTTATCGACCGCATCGGCTACAACAAGAGTGAGTATCAATTCGATGCCGCTTCGTGTGGTATCCTCTCAGCCATTCACGAGCAGTCGCCCGATATCAATCAGGGTGTAGTTCGCGCCGAGGAGGAGCAGCAGGGCGCTGGTGATCAGGGTATTATGTTCGGTTATGCCTGCAACGAGACCCGCGAGTTGATGCCCGCAACACTGATTCTCTCGCACGTTATCCTCAAGGAGTTGGCAGACATTCGCCGCGAGGGTAAGGTTATGACATATCTGCGCCCCGACTCGAAGAGTCAGGTGACTATCGAGTACGACAACGAGACTCGCAAGCCGCAGAGAGTACACACCATTGTCGTATCGACCCAGCACGACGAGTGGGCTGAGACAGCTCAGATCAAGGAGGATGTTCGCACAATCCTGATCCCGCGTGTAAAGGCTCGCCTGGAGCGTGCCAACGACCGTCTGGCCGATCTGATTGGCGACGAATACATCCTTCACGTTAACCCCACGGGTAAGTTCGTTATCGGTGGTCCTCACGGAGATACAGGTCTTACCGGCCGCAAGATCATCGTCGACACCTACGGAGGTCGCGGTGCACACGGAGGTGGCGCCTTCTCGGGTAAGGACTCTTCAAAGGTAGACCGCTCGGCAGCCTACGCAGCACGCCACATCGCCAAGAATATGGTTGCAGCAGGCATCGCAGACGAGGTTTTGGTTCAGGTATCCTATGCTATCGGTATCGCAGAGCCGCTGTCGGTATATGTTGACACCTATGGCACTAACCACCTGACTATGAACGATGGCGAGTTGGCTGAGCGTATCGCGAAGTTGTTCGACCTGCGCCCCGCGAGCATCGTTAAGCGTTTCGGTCTGAAGAATCCGATCTTCGAGGCAACGGCTTCGTACGGCCACTTCGGTAATCGTCCCTACACCCGCACCGTGAAGCTTACTCGCGGCGGTGAGGAGGTTGAGCGCGAGATTGAGTTCTTCGGCTGGGAGAGATTGGATGCAGTCGATATGCTCCGTGCAGAGTTCGGTCTGTAGTCGATCCTAAAAGCAAAAAAGAGCGTGTCCAAAAATTTTTGGACACGCTTTTTTTATGTGAAGAGATTCGTTAGAAGAATTTCACCGGCTCACCAACAATCGACGAGATGATGTTGTTGGCAGCAGAAGAAGCTCCGATACGGAACAGATCGGTGGTAACCCACTCCTCGCCGAGAATCTCCTTAACGATGGTGTAGTAGAGTGCAGCATCCTCAGCAGTACGAACGCCGCCTGCAGCCTTGAAGCCAACTTTGCGGCCAGTCTTCTCGTAGAAATCCTTGATAGCGTGACACATAACAACTGCCGCCTCGGGAGTTGCAGCAACGTCAATCTTACCCGTCGAAGTCTTCACGAAGTCGGCACCCGCAAACATCGAGAGCAACGAAGCCTTGCGAATAAGCTCGGGAGTCTTGAGCGCACCCGACTCGATGATAACCTTCAGCACAGTCTCCTCGCCAGCCTCCGAGCGCAGAATCTCCACCTCATTAGCAGCCTCATCGTACTCCTCGGTGAGCATCTTGCCCACATTCAGCACGATATCAACCTCATCGGCACCATTCTCGACCGCCATAGCCACCTCGAGCATCTTTACCTCGAGGAATGTCTGCGATGCGGGGAAGCCTCCGGCAACACTTGTGATGCGCATCGGTGAGCCATCCACAGCCAGACCTACGGTCTCGACAAACGAGGGATAGACGCAAATCGATGCTACATTGGGAATCTCGGGATATGCGTTATAGAACTCAACAACTCGCTCCGCAAACTTTGTCACCGACTCCACAGAGTCGTTACACGAGAGCGTTGTAAGGTCGATTGTCGAGTAACAGAATTTATAAACATCTATATTTTCGTTTGCTTTTGCGGCAACTTTCAACTGTGCCACCTCCTCCGCAACCTGAGCTTCGCTCGGCGCAGGGGCATATTCATTAAGATGATTAGCGTACTCCATATTTTACGTTTTTATCTATCGAGAGCAAATATAGTGAATTTTTTTGTAAAAAAATGCTTGTCGTTCAATAGTTTTTCATATATTTGCGTTATGTATTGCGTACTATGCCCGCGCGTGCGTGAAATTTCTCTGCGAAAGCGGAAATATTCGAGCAAAGCCGGCGGTGTAAATGGTTGGCAAACAACAGATTGCGCAAGCACTGAAAACAATTATAAAACAAAACTTTATTAAAATTTTAGAACTATGAAAAACATTTTGAAAGTATCGATGGTTCTTGCTGTCGCAGCACTCTCGTTCTCGAGCTGTAACTGCTTCAAGAAGATGGCTAAGAACCAGGATGAGGTCGTTTTGGCCTGCAACCCCGATGTTCTCGTGCTCAACAACGGTAAGGTGGGCGCTGACATCCAGGTAACCTTCCCCGCAAAGTACTTCAACAAGAAGGCTGAGTTGCGCGTAACTCCGGTTATCGTATTCGAGGGTGGTGAGGTTGCTGCTCCTACCAAGTGCCTCCAGGGCGAGAAGGTTAAGGAGAACTACACCGCAGTAGGCAAGGATGGTGGTCGTTACACTCACCACGTTGAGTTCGCTTACGACGATCGTATGCAGCAGTGCGAGTTGCAGCTCCGCGTCGAGGTTAAGTGCCCGAAGGGTGGTTGCAAGGAGTTCACTCTCATCAACGCTAACAACGGCGCTCTCCCCACTAAGGAGGAGGCAGCAGTTCTCGCAGCAGGTGGTGCTGAGGCTCAGGCTCTTATGCGCCAGTTCGGCCGCACTATCGCTAAGGGCGTAAACGCTCTCCAGAAGGAGATCGACTTCGCTGAGGCTATGCAGCCCGTTGCTAACAACTACAAGAACGTTACCACTGTTGTAACTAAGGCTGACGTTGCTTACAGCATCAACTCGTCGAAGGTTTGCAAGAAGGCAGTTGAGACTGACGCTTTGAGCGCATTGAAGGCTAAGGTTGCTGAGCACAAGTCGAACGACCGCGCTAAGCAGACTGTATATGTTAACGGTTACGCTTCGCCCGATGGTCCCGAGAAGTTCAACGACAAGCTCTCGAGCGCACGTTCGGAGTCTGGTAAGAAGGCTGTAGAGGAGTTGCTCGCAGAGGCTGGTATCCAGATCGACGCTGCTTCGTACGGTGAGGACTGGGAAGGCTTCAAGGAGGCAGTTGCTTCGTCGAGCATCGCTGATAAGGATCTGATCCTCCAGGTTCTCGGTATGTACGATTCGTCGGCTCAGCGCGAGAAGGAGATCAAGAATATGTCTACTGTTTACAAGAGCCTTAAGACTGAGGTTCTTCCCCAGTTGCGTCGTGCTCAGGTTGTAAACAGCGCTGACATCACTGGTAAGACTGATGATGAGATGGTAGCTCTGGTTAACGGTGGCAACGCTGCTGCTCTCGACCTCGAGGAGCTCCTCCACATCGCTGAGGCTCGTCCCGAGGTAGCAGTTGCTGCTTTGGAGGCTGCAGTGAAGTACAATGACGCTCGCGTTTACAACAACCTCGGTCTTGCTTACGCAAAGGCTGGTGAGAACGCTAAGGCTCTCGCAGCATTTGAGAACGCAGTTAAGGCTGGTGGCAACTCGGCTGAGCTCAACAACAACCTCGCACTCGCTAACCTCGCTAACGGCAACGTTGAGAAGGCTAAGGAGTACGCTAAGGCTGGTAACGCAGAGGTTCAGGCTCTCGTAAACGCAGCTGAGGGTAACTACGCACAGGCTTCGTCGAAGCTCGAGGGTTACAATGCAGCTATCGCTCAGGTTATGAACGGCGACCTCGCAGCAGCTAAGAAGAGCCTTGCTAACGACAACTCGGCTAAGGCTGACTACCTGCGTGCAGTTATCGCTGCTAAGGAGGGTAACGTTAACAACGCTAAGACTCAGCTCAACAGCGCTATCTCGAAGGATGCATCGCTCGCAGCTAAGGCTAAGAAGGATATCAACCTCGCTAGCCTCTTCTAGTCGATCGATAATCGATAATGCAAAAGGGCGTGTCCAAAACGGACACGCCCTTTTTTGTGTAAAAGTTGTATAACAAGATCTGATTTTAGGCCAGCGAAGCCCGAAAAAGCGGAGCTGACACTGCGGAGATTATAACTTCGCGCCGTAGGCCAGATCACCCGCATCACCAATACCGGGAACGATATAGGAGTGCGACGTAAGCTCAGCATCCACAGCTGCACACCAGATTGTCGTCGAACTCTGGGGAAGGTGCCTCATCGCGTAATCAACCCCCTGCTCGCTGGCAATAACTGCCGCAACGTGCGTATGAGCAGGCTGGCCACCCTTCTCGCAGAGAGCCTCGTATGCCAACACCAACGACGAACCCGTAGCCAACATCGGATCGACCAGAATCAGCGTCTTGCCCTCGAGATTGCAGCTCGAGATATACTCCACCTTAACGGTAAACGAGTTATCCTTGTGGCTCTTGCGATATGCCGACACAAAGGCATTCTGCGCATCGTCGAAGTAGTTGAGGAATCCCTGATGGAACGGGAGTCCCGCACGCAGAATTGTAGCTATAACAATCTCATCACTTACAACATTAACCTCGGCCTCACCGAGCGGAGTCTCGACAATGGTGCTCTTGTAGTTGAGCCTCTTCGAGATTTCGTAGGCAGTAACCTCGCCTATACGCTCGAGGTTGCGACGGAAACGCATCGAATCCTTCTGTACCACCTTGTCTCGAATCTCAGCAAGGAACTTGTTGAGCAAGGTGTTTTCGCTGTTGAGAATGTGTAGCATAATATCCTGATTTTAAGGTTTTAGGCCTCGTTAGTAGAGGAAATTATTGAAGGGATAGCGACCCGAGTGAATCTCGCGCACCATACCATACAGATCCGAACGCAACTTGTCGATATTCAAACGCTCCACGGCCGAAATGAAGATACAGGGGGTATTCGCCTTAGCAATCCAACTCTGCTTCATCTCCTCGAGCGACATATTCTCGCGGGTTGCGGGGGTCAGGTCATCCTCATCTTTTTTAATATAGGTGTAGGCATCAATCTTATTGAAAACCAAAAATACCGGCTTATCTGCCGCACCGATATCCTGCAAAGTCTGCTTCACAACAGCAATCTGCTCCTCGAACTGCGGATGCGAGATATCGACAACGTGCAACAGCAAGTCCGCCTCGCGCACCTCATCGAGAGTCGATTTGAACGACTCGATAAGCTGGGTCGGCAGCTTGCGGATAAAACCTACAGTGTCCGACATCAGGAATGGAAGGTTATCGAAGACCACCTTTCGCACCGTCGTATCGAGCGTTGCAAAGAGCTTGTTCTCGGCAAAGACCTCGCTCTTCGATAGCAGGTTCATAAGCGTTGACTTACCCACGTTGGTATATCCCACCAGCGCCACGCGCACCATCGAGCCTCGATTGGAGCGCTGCACCGACATCTGACGGTCGATCTTCTTGAGCTCTTCCTTGAGTTTCGATATGCGGTCGCGAACGATACGGCGGTCGGTCTCGATCTCACGCTCACCGGCACCACCACGCGTTCCCGTACCACCTCTCTGACGCTCAAGGTGGGTCCACAGACCGGCCAGACGTGGCAACATATACTCATACTGCGCCAACTGCACCTGCGTCTTTGCGTAAGCCGTGCGAGCTCGCGACATAAAGATATCCAAGATCAATCGTGTACGGTCGATTACGCGGCAAGGCATCGCCTGCTCGATATTGCGTGTCTGCGAGGGCGAGAGCTCATCATCGAAGATGGCAACACCAATGCCATTCTCCTCACAATAGCGTGCAATCTCCTCGAGCTTTCCGGGTCCGACATATATACGCGATGAGGGCTGAGATAGGCGCTGAGTGAATCTGCGAACAGTTACAATATCCGCAGTCTCAGCCAAAAACTCCAACTCATCGAGGAACTCTTCGGCCTGACGCGGCTCCTGATTGTCGCGGATAACGGCAACCAAGACAGCGCGTTCGCGCGGATCAACAACCTCTTCGTCAACTTTTTTATCGACCGTCTGTTTCATTCTATTACTCAAAATAGCTTATTCGTAAGTACAAAAAAGGGTATCCCTGCAATAAGAAGATACCCATTTTTTAAAGTTTGGTTATAAATTACTGCTGGAGGCGGAAGTCTACCGGCAAGGTATACTTCACACGTACAGCCTGGTTACGCTGCTTACCGGGCTTCCACTTCGGCGACATCTTCAGTACGCGAGCTGCCTCATCCGAAAGCGAACGGTCGGGGGTCTGAAGTACCTCAATGTTGGTCAGAGTACCATCACGCTCGATGACGAACGAGAGGAGCACACGACCTGTGATACCGTTCTCCTGAGCGATCTGCGGGTAGCGAAGACGGCCCTGAACCCAAGCACGGAACTTCATAAGGTCACCACCCTGGAATGTAGGCATCGACTCTACCTTCACGAAGGGCTGGTCATCCTCGATATTCTCCTCAGCAACAGCAACCGTCTGAACGATCTCGATATCCTCATCGAACTCCGAGAAGTCGATATCGGTAGCGATCTTCGTATCGTTGGTTACCACGTTCAAGATATCAGTAATAACGGTAATCTCGGTCTTCTTGGGAGGCTCGGGCGGCTTCTGATCCTGACGAGTAATCTCGGTGATCTCCTCCTCAACGGGACCAAACGACTGCTCCACCTTCTCAATTCGATACTCGGTGGGAGTGTACGAGAACACGGCGATGATTGCGAGCAACGCAACAATCAAACCGATTTCCAACATAAGACCTCTTTTGTTATTAAGGTCAGCTTTGGGTGATTTTTTAAGTTCCATTTATCTAAAATTTTAATTGTTCCTATCAAACCGCCACTCAAAAAATAGACTTGGCGGGCATACGTAGTCGCAAATATAAGCATAATATTCCAAAAAACACAACACGTTTTTCAAAAAAGACCAAAAAAGAGAGCATTTTTTTGTTTTATTCCGATTTTGTGGCGATTCAAAACGAAAAAAATCATATCTCATAACATCTTTTTGCTAATCTCGACGAGAGTTTATACCTTTGTGGTGGATAGAATATTTTTAGTATGAGAACTCTTTACGGAATGAGCCTTGAGGAGCTGCAGCAGCTCTGCGCAGAGTTGCAATTACCGCGATTTGCGGCCAAGCAGATTGCCCGCTGGTTGTATCGTCGACACGTCGGCTCCATTGACGAAATGACCGACATTTCGGCTGCGGGACGAGCCCTTCTGAAGGAGAAGGTTACGCTCGGCCTCTCGGCCCCATTGCGCGAATCGGTATCGAAAGACGGAACGAAAAAATATCTGTTCAAAACATCGGAAGGAGCCCTTATCGAGTCGGCGTATATTCCTGATGGTGAGCGTGCTACGCTATGCGTATCGTCACAGGCAGGATGCCGTATGGGATGCCGATTCTGCGCCACGGCACAGCAGGGTTTGCAGCACTCGCTTTCGGTTGCCGACATTCTGAATCAGATCATCTCCCTTCCCGAGCGCGACGGCCTTACCAACCTTGTATTTATGGGTATGGGCGAGCCTCTCGACAATATGGCGAGCCTGCTTCCGGCGCTGGAGATTCTCACCGCCGAGTGGGGCTTCGGCTGGTCGCCAACCCGCATCACCGTATCGACTGCCGGCGTGGCTAAAAACCTGGCAGAGTTCCTCGACAAGACTAAAGTTCATCTGGCCGTGAGCCTGCACAACCCCTTCCACGAAGAGCGTGCCGAGATTATGCCTATCGAGAAGGCCTACCCCATTGCAGATGTGGTCGAGATTCTGCGCCGCTACGACTTCACTCATCAGCGCCGCGTATCGTTCGAGTATATCGTTATGAGCGGATTGAACAACTCCCCGCGACACATCAAGGAGTTATGCCGATTGCTGAATGGCATAAAGTGCCGTATGAACCTCATCCGTTTCCACAAGATTCCCTCCTCGCCCTACTTCTCGCCCGATCAGGAGAAGATGGAGCGATTCCGCGACACGCTGACCGCCAAGGGTATAATGACAACGATTCGAGCTTCACGAGGCGAAGATATCGAGGCCGCCTGCGGATTGTTATCAACACGCGAAGGTAAAGCGTAATTTAGTTTTGTTCTCCGACAATTTTTTGTATATTTGTCTTGATAATCTGTCGGCAAGGTGTCGGTAGAGCAAACCAAGAATCTTAAAATAGTATGAAATCTATCTCTGTACCCCGAATTGAGGGTCTGTCGAAGATGTCGTTTGACGAGTTGTGCGCTGCTATGGAGCAAGGAGCTAAGCGTCAGGGCATTGATGTCGTAAATTGGAGCGAATATCCTTACTGCCCCATCACCTCTTTTGATATTGCAGCCGACGAGGAGCACCTCTTCCTGCGCTACTTCGTGCGCGGCGAGGGTGTCAAGGCAGCTTTCACCGAGGATAACGATGCGGTATGGCAGGATAGTTGCGTCGAGGCGTTCTTCTTGGCTCCCGACGGCCAGGGTTACTTCAACTTCGAGATGAACTGCATCGCGACGTTGCTCGCCGCCAAGCGCAAGAGCCGCTCGGAGGGCGTGGAGCACTTCCCCGCAGAGAAGATGGCGCAGACAATCCGCTTCTCGACCCTGCCACACGAGGCATTCGAGGAGAGAGAGGGTATTCACGAGTGGAGCGTGGTGCTGGGTATTCCCTTCACTCTGCTGGGTTACGCAGAGGGAGTTCGCCCCGAGAAGCTGCGTGCAAACTTCTACAAATGTGGCGACAACACCCGCATTCCGCACTATGTCAGCTGGAATCCTATTGAGGTTGCATCGCCCGACTTCCACCGCCCCGAATATTTCGGCGAGCTTGTGTTAGAGTAGAGATTAAACAATAATAAAACTTAAAACCACTATGAACGAAGAACTTTTGAAAGATATCGTCTCACACTTCGCAATCGAAGGCGAAGTGGAGGCTATTGAGACTCTGGGTGCCGGCTTCATCAACGACACGTTGAAGGTGCGCACCGTAGGCGAGGCTCCCGACTATATCCTGCAACGCAAGAACCACTCGATCTTCCCCGACGTGCCGGCAATGATGGATAATATCGTGGCCGTAACCAATCACCTCAAGGCAAAGGTTGAGGCTGCGGGTGGCGACCCGATGCGTGAGGTGCTCACCGTGACCTTTACACACGATGGTAAGCCCTATTGGCAGACCGAGTCGGGTGACTTCTGGACAATGTGCCCCTTCATCGCAGGCTCAATTACATACGAGCGTGCCGACACTCCGGCCCTGGCATATAAGGGTGGCGAAGGTATTGGTAAGTTCCAGTCGCAACTCTCTGATTTTGAGCAGCCTCTGGCAGAGACTATCAAGGGTTTCCACAACATCCGCTGGCGTTTCCAGCAGTGGGATGAGGCTATTGCACGCGACGCTGCAGGCCGTGTGGCTTCGCTGGCAACCGAGATTGGTTGGATCGAGTCGCGCCGTGAGGAGATGCTCTCGTTCTGGGAGAAGGTGGAGAATGGAACAATCCCCACAAAGGTTACTCACAACGATACCAAGATCAGCAATATCCTATTCGATAAGGATGGCGAAGTGCTCTGCGTTATCGACCTCGATACCGTGATGAGTAGCACATCGCTCAACGACTTTGGCGATGCTATCCGCTCTTATACCAACACGGGAGCTGAGGATGATCGCGACCTGAGCAAGGTTTCGATGAGCCTCGAGATGTTCAAGGGCTACGCCGAGGGTTACCTCTCGCAGCGCCGCTCGACACTCACCCAGTCGGAGCTCGATTGGTTGGCATTCTCGGCTCGCTACATCACCTACGAGCAGGTATTGCGCTTCTTGATGGACTATATCGATGGCGACAAGTACTACCGCATCACCTCGCCCGACCATAACCTCGTGCGCACCCACGCACAATATAAGTTGTTGCAGAGTATGGAGGAGCAGTACGATGCGATGTGCGAGGTTATCAAGAATGCGTAACACGTAGATTAACAACCAAATAGCAAGAGCGGCCTGAGAAATCAGACCGCTCTTTTATTGCATTTGTAGGGTTTTCACAGGGGAATACTCTTAGAGGGATAACTCCTGCCGCAAAACCTCAATACACCTACAACAAAATATGTTGCATAACAATAGGGATTTTTAGGACTGCGCAGCCCGAAAAACCGCAGTTTACTAAGGCGTAAATGAGGATTTGAGGGCAAGCGTGACGCCAAAATCACATTGTTAGGTGACTTATTTATTGTTTTTTGAGGAAGCACTCAATAGTATTCTCCATCAGGCAGCAGATAGTCATCGGGCCGACACCTCCCGGAACGGGAGTGATAACCGATGCCTTAGGCTCGATAGCTGCGAAATCGACATCGCCACAGAGCTTGCCGGTCTCGGGATCGCGATTGACACCCACATCGATAACTACGGCACCCTCGCCAACCATATCTGCTGTAACGAACTTCGGACGACCGATTGCTACAACCAGGATATCTGCCTTCGAGGTCACCTCACCGAGATTCTTGGTGCGTGAGTGAGTGATGGTTACGGTTGCATTCTCATCGAGCAGAAGCTTCGATACGGGCAGACCTACGATATTGCTACGGCCGATAACCACAGCATTCTTGCCTGCGATCTCGACACCTGCGACCTTCAACATCTTGATAATTCCCTTCGGGGTGCAGGGCAGTACGCAGGGCTGCTTCTGCCACAACGCTGCCACGTTCATCGGGTGGAAACCATCGACATCCTTCGAGCAATCGATAGCTGCAATAACCTTATCCGAGTCGATATGCTTGGGCAGGGGCAACTGTACAAGGATGCCATCAACAGCCTCATCTGCATTCAGTTCGGCAATAATACCGAGCAACTCCTCCTCCGAAATTGTTGCAGGACGACGAATGGTTGTATTCTTGATTCCGACCTCAGCCGAAGCCTTCGCCTTGCCGGTAACGTAGCTCACACTACCCGGATCCTCGCCCACGAGAATTACCGCCAGGTGGGGCACACGGCCGTAACTCTCCTCGAAGGTCGCTACCTCGGCTGCCATCTGCGCCTTGAGCGATGCAGCCAACTCTTTTCCGCTAATAATCATATTTTTCTTGGGGTTTTTTGTTATTACTTTATGGCTTGGTATCCGATGTCCGAACGGTGGAAGAGGTTATCGCACTCGATCTTCTCAACCGCCTCAAGAGCTGCAGCCTGCGCCTCCTTGAGCGTGTCACCCTCGCCTACTACGAAGAGAACACGACCACCATTGGTCACAAACTTGCCATCCTTGAGCGCAGTACCCATATGGTAAACCTTTGCATCTACCTTATCCAGACCCTCAATAACGTGGCCCTTCTCATAATCTCCGGGGTAGCCCTTCGAAGCCAAAACGATACCGAGAGTAGCCTTCTCGCTCCACTCCAACTCAGCACCCTGACCATCTGCAAAGGCGCAGAATACGTCGTAAATATCGCTCTTCAGACGCGGCAAAACGACCTCGGTCTCGGGATCACCAAAGCGAGCGTTAAACTCGATAACCTTCACTCCCTCAGGCGTTTTCATCAGACCACCATAGAGCACTCCACAGAAGGGAACGCCCTCCTTGACCATCGCTGCAGCCGTCGGGCGCATAATCTTCTCGAGAGCATACTCGCGATCCTCCTCGGTGATGAACGGCAGGGGCGAATATGCACCCATACCACCCGTGTTGGGACCCTTGTCGCCATCGTATGCACGCTTATGATCCTGAGCCAAAACCATCGGCACAACCACCTCGCCCGCAACAAAGCACAAGAGCGAGAACTCGGGACCTGTCAAAAACTCCTCGATGACCACCTTGCCCTTACCGAACTTGTCGTCGAGCAACATATCGCGCAGTGCGCTGTCGGCCTCCTCGGGAGTCGTAGCGATAACAACACCCTTACCCGCAGCCAAGCCATCATACTTGAGAACGGTGGGCAGCGAGTGAGCATCAACGTAAGCCTTTGCCGACTCGTAGTCGGTAAATGTCTCATAACCAGCGGTCGGGATACCGTACTTAGCCATCAGATTCTTGGCAAACTCCTTACTCGACTCGATCTGAGCTGCCGCCTTTGTGGGGCCGAAGATGCGCAGACCATTCGCCTTGAAGCAATCGGCTACGCCCGCAGCCAGAGCCGACTCGGGACCTACAACCGTCAAATCAACCTTCTCGTCGAGAGCGATCTTCAGAAGACCCTCAACATCGGTATCCTTAACGGGGAATGCGCGAGCCTGCTGCGCTATGCCGGCATTACCCGGAGCGCAGAGGATCTCGCTAACTTGTGCCGAGCGCGAGAGCGCATCGACGATGGCGTGCTCACGGCCGCCACTACCTATAACTAAAACTTTCATCTCTTAGGCAAATTCTAATGCTTGAAGTGGCGCATTCCGGTGAATGCCATAGTCATACCGAGCTCGTTAGCCTTGTTGATCGAATCCTCATCACGAACACTACCACCGGGCTGAACTACTGCTGCTACGCCATACTGAGCTGCCAAAGTTACAGTGTCGTCGAAGGGGAAGAAACCATCCGAGCCAAGTACCAGACCCTCGGTTACGCCCTTCTCCTTAGCCTGCTCGAGAGCGATCGAAGCCGAGCCTACGCGGTTCATCTGACCGGCACCTACGCCGAGGGTACAACCACCCTTAACTGCAACGATTGCATTCGACTTAACGTGCTTAACGATTCTCCAAGCGAAGTTCATATCTGCCAGCTGCTCTGCGGTGGGACGAGCCTCGGTAACGGTCATCTCCTCCTTAACCTCGAGGGTCTCGGTATCGAGGTGCTGAGTCAGCAGACCACCATTTACGCTAACATACTGCATCGACTTCTCGCCTGTGCGGGTCATATCTACCTCCATAAGGCGCAAGTTCTTCTTGGTCGAGAGGATCTCCAAAGCCTCCTTCGAGAACGAGGGAGCGATGATAATCTCGAGGAAGATGGGCTTCATTGCCTCAGCAGTAGCTGCATCGAGCTCGCGGTTTACGGCTACGATACCACCGAAGATGCTCACCTTGTCAGCCTCATAAGCCTTAGTCCAAGCCTCGAATACATCCTTACCAACGGCTGCACCGCAGGGGTTCATATGCTTCAGACCTACACGGAAGGGCTCCTCAAACTCACGAACGATGTTCAGAGCTGCGTTAGCGTCCTGGATGTTGTTGTACGAGAGCTCCTTACCATTGAGCTGGCGACCGAATGCCAACGAGAAGGGAGCCGGCTCCGACTGGCGATAGAACTTAGCACTCTGGTGGGGATTCTCACCATAACGGAGGGTCTGAGCCAAGTCGAAGTTGAGGAACAACTTCTCGTTCAAGCCAGCCTGCTGGCGCATATATGTAGCGATGCAAGCATCGTACTCTGCAGTGTGTGTATAAGCCTTAGCCGAGAGCTCCAGACGAGTCTCAACAGTTGTGTTGCCCGTAGCCTCGATCTCGGCGATGATGCGCTCGTAATCCGACGGATCACAAACAACGGTCACATCTCTAAAGTTCTTAGCTGCACTACGCAACATCGAAGGACCACCGATGTCGATATTCTCGACTGCATCCTCCATCGTAACCTCCGGCTTTGCGATAGTCTGGCGGAAGGGGTAGAGATTTACGCAGACCATATCGATAAACTCGATGCTGTTCTCGCGCAGAGCCTCCAGGTGTGACTCATCATCGCGGCGAGCCAACAGACCACCGTGCACCTTGGGGTGGAGGGTCTTAACTCGACCGTCACAAATCTCGGGGAAACCCGTAACATCGCTGATGTTGATAACCTCCACTCCGCTATCGCGAAGGAGTTTCATTGTACCGCCTGTGGCGATAATCTCCCAACCGAGTCGGCGGAGTGATTGAGCGAAGGCAACTACGCCCTCTTTGTCGCTTACGCTAATTAAAGCTCTCATATTCTAATTATGCTGTTATTTTATTCGTATACATTATATATAATATGGTATCCCAAGGCGCGGGGTGTACTCTCCGCCGCCTCGAGATATCATTTTGCGGTTGGTTTAGAGCAGAGTTACACCCTCGCCCTCGACAACCTTACCGATAACCGAAGCCTTCAAGCCCTGCTCTGCAAGGATCGAGAGCGCCTTCTCGGCCTCTGCCTCGTCGAGTGCGATAACCATACCCACACCCATATTGAAGATGTTGAACATCTCGCGGTGAGCGATCTTGCCATACTTCTCCAGGAACGAGAATACGGGCAGAATCTCCCACGAGCCCTCCTTCACCTCAACACCCTGGCCCTCGCGCAGGATACGGGGAATATTCTCGTCGAAACCTCCACCTGTGATGTGGCTAATACCGTGAACATCGCAGTTGTGAACAACCTCCAGCACCTGCTTAACGTAGATCTGAGTCGGGGTGAGCAGCACCTCGCCCAGAGTCTTCTCTGCGTGCAGTTCGGGATAAACCTTCATAAGGTCAAGCTCATTGTCCGAAACAACCTTGCGAACAAGCGAGAAACCGTTCGAGTGAACACCGCTCGACGCTACGCCGATCAGAACGTCGCCAACCTTAACCTTTGTGCCATCGATAAGCTTCTTGCGCTCAACAACACCGCAAGTGAAACCTGCGATATCGTACTCGCCACCGCCATACATACCCGGCATCTCGGCAGTCTCACCACCGATAAGAGCACAACCAGCCTGACGGCAACCCTCAGCAACACCTGCAACGATTGCCTCAATCTTTGCGGGCTCGTTGTGACCTACTGCTACATAGTCCAGGAAGAAGAGGGGCTCTGCACCCTGTGCCAATACGTCGTTTACGCACATTGCCACAGCGTCGATACCAATGGTATCGTGCTTGTCGGTCTCGAATGCGAGCTTGAGCTTGGTGCCCACGCCGTCGGTACCGCTAACCAACACCGGCTCCTCGATATTGAGTGCCGCCAAATCAAACATACCGCCGAATGCACCGATATTACCCATCACGCCTGTGCGTGCAGTCGATGCAACGTGCTTCTTAATGCGCTTCACCACCTCGTAACCAGCCTCGAGGTTCACGCCTGCCTTTTCATAACTTTCTGCCATATCTTTATCTGTTTTATTGTTTTTTCATTTAGAACTTATTAGCCTCCTCAACCTTCTGGAAGAGCGGTGTGGGGTATTCGCCATTGAAGCAAGCCTGACACATATCGCAACGACCTACGGCCGATTTGAGCGTTGCGTCATACGAGAGGAATGCCAACGAATCGGCGCCGATGAGCTTGCAAGCCTCCTCGATCGAGTGGTTTGCCAACATCAGCTCGTCGAGAGTCGATGTATCCACTCCATAGAAGCAGGGGTGAGTCATCGTCGGGCTCGCAATACGAACGTGCACCTCAGTAGCACCCGCACTACGCAACAGATCGACAATGCGGCGCGAAGTGGTACCACGAACAATCGAGTCGTCAACCATAACCACTCTCTTGCCATTCACGATACTGCGCACAGCCGAGAGTTTCATCTTCACACCCAACTCACGCAGCTCCTGCGAGGGCTGGATAAAGGTACGACCCACATACTTGTTCTTGATCAGACCCATCTCGTAGGGCATACCGCTCGCCTCGCTATAGCCTTGTGCAGCCGAAAGACTCGAATCGGGTACTCCGATCACGATATCTGCCTCGACCGGAGCCTCCTTGTAGAGTCTGCGACCCGACTCCTTACGGTAGGCGTGCACGTTGCAACCCTCGATATCGCTATCGGGACGCGCGAAGTAGATATACTCCATAGCACACATCTTACGGTAGGTCTTGTCGGTATAGAACGACGAACGCAGACCCTTATGGTCGATGGTCACGATCTCGCCGGGCTCAATATCGCGCAGGAACTCGGCACCCATAGTGTCGAATGCACAGCTCTCGCTCGCCACAACATATCCCTCGCCGATACGACCGATCGAGAGCGGATGCATTCCGTACTTATCACGGCAAGCATAGATTCGATTCTTGGTCATAATCAGGAAGGCAAAGGCACCCTCAAGCAGATTCAGGGCCGAGATGATCGAGTTGATACGCGGCTCTTCGGGCGACTCCTTCTTGATGAGGTGAGCCAATAACTCGCTATCGGTCATCGAGTGGAAGAGTGAACCCCTATTCTCGAGTTCATCGCGAAGTTGTTGTGCATTTACAATATTACCATTGTTTGCCACGGCGAAATCTCCCGAACCGTGGTGGAAAAAGAGGGGCTGGATATTATCGACGCTACGGCTGGCTGCGCCCGTATAGAGCACGTGGCCGATAGCCATACTACCCTTCAACTCCGACATCTTCGACTCATTGAAGACCTCCGAAACGAGTCCCTTACCGCGGTGACGGCGCATCTTGCTCTGTGCCTCAACACTCACGATACCACAACCCTCCTGACCACGGTGCTGCATTGTATGCAGACCGTAGTAGATCAGGGATGCGGCGTGACTTACTCCATATACACCTAAAACACTCATTGTTGTATAAATTTTACTAACCTAATTCTTGTTTACTCACCACGGAAGTAGCGTACTGCATTCGCAAAGAGGTTCTGCACCTTCTCGCCCGAGATGTTCTTCATCAGATTCTCCTCATAGCGCTCAGTGTGACCCATCTTACCGAGGATGCGACCGGTCGGGTCGGTGATACCCTCGATTGCGTAGAACGAGCCGTTGGGGTTGTAGGGAGCCTCTGCTGTGGGCTGACCCTCCGCGTCGCAGTAGCGGAATGCCACCTGACCATTGCGGAAGAGCTGCTCGGCGAGCTCGGCATTAACCATAAACTTACCCTCACCGTGGCTCACTGCGATCGAGTGCAGATCACCCGCCTCGAAGCCCTTAAGCCAGGGCGAAGTGACAGCCTCAACGCGAGTGGTAACCATCTGCGAGATGTGGCGGTTCACGTCATTGCGGAACAGGGTGGGCGACTCTGAGGTAACCATACCCAAGCGGCCATAGGGCAGCAGACCCGACTTAACCAATGCCTGGAAGCCGTTACAGATACCCAGCACCAGACCTCCTCTGTCGAGTAGTGCGTGGATAGCCTCGGTGATATCCTTATGACCCAGCACCGAGCAGATAAACTTACCGCTACCGTCCGGCTCATCACCAGCCGAGAAACCGCCGCTCAATACGAAGATGTGGCAATTATCAATATATTGTTTCATCTCGGCAATCGACTCCGAAATATCGGTCGAGGTAAGGTTGCGGAATACGCTGGTAGTGATCTCGGCACCAGCCTTGCGGAACGCACGAGCAGTATCGTAGTCGCAGTTTGTACCGGGGAATACGGGCAGGTATGCCACGGGGTGCTCAACGGGAGCGCCCTCCCACTTAGCCATACGTACAGCCTCAGAAGCGTACTCTGCCATCGGTGCGTTGTTGTTACCCTTATCGGGATATACCGAAGTGAAGCGCTCGGTGTTTGCCTTACGCAGCATCTCGATGCACATCTTCTCACCATTGATGGTGAGGGTCTTCTCCTCGCAAGTGCGACCCAGCAACTCGGCATTCTCGAACTCGAGGGGCTTAACGCTCTCAACTACAATCGAACCATACGAATAGTCGAAGAGCATCGACTCCGACATCTGGCACTCGGCACCGATACGGTTACCGAACGACATCTTAGCCAAAGCCTCAGCCACACCACCAAAGCCTACTGCATAGCCCGAAACGATTGTGCCCTCGGCAATAGCCTTAGTCACGAAGCCGTAGTTCTCGCGCAACTGCACGGTATCAGGCATCTGGCTCTCGAGCGGAGTGTGCTTGATGATGTATATGTAGTTACCAGACTTCTTGAACTCGGGGCTGATTACGTTGTTTGCATCAACGGTGGTTATACCGAATGCCATAAGCATAGGCGGCACATTCAGATCTCCAAAGGTTCCGCTCATCGAGTCCTTACCTCCGATCGAAGCGAGCTTGAGCTCCTCCTGCATCTTCAGCGCACCGAGCAGCGAAGCCAGCGGCTTACCCCACGATGTACGGTCGGCAGTCATACGCTCGAAGTACTCCTGGTACGAGAAGCGCATATTATCGAACGCAGCACCCGCAGCCACAACCTTCGACACAGCCTCGATTACCGAGTATGCAGCACCGTGATAGGGGCTCCACTCTGCGATGAAGGGGTTATAACCGAATGCCATAATGCTGGCAGCATCGGTGTAGCCCTTACCTACGGGGATCTTCTGCACCGAAACCTGAGTCTCGGTATCCTGGGTCTTTCCACCGAAAGGCATAAGCACGGTCGAGGCGCCGATGGTCGAGTCGAACATCTCGATCAGACCACGCTGCGATACTACATTGCGATCCGAAAGGTTATTTACCATTCGGTCGGTAAGGGTAGCACCCTCAACCTTGCGCTCGAAGGGGTTGCACTCCTCAACGGCTGCGATGGTTGCCTTTGCATAGTGGGGAGCACCTGCGCTATCGATAAAGCTGCGTGCCATATCGACAACCTTCTGCTCCTTATTGAACATACGCATACGAGCCGTATCGGTCACGTTTGCAACGTGGGTAACCTCTACGTTCTCCTCTGCGCAATACTTCTTGAACTCCTCAACATCCTTCGGCTCGATAACAACCGACATACGCTCCTGCGACTCGCTGATTGCAAGCTCGGTCGAGTTAAGACCGCTATACTTTGTAGGAACTCGATCCAGGAAGATATCCAGACCATCTGCC
>JAGBVQ010000219.1 GCA_017630245.1 Alistipes sp.
AATGCCGCAGCTCTGCTGGAGAAGATAGCCGGTGCGGGATGCGAAATGAAATTCCCCAATATTACGGTTGCTGTAGGTGGCACGGTTGTCGAGGCTCCCGCACGCTACTTCATCGAAGCCGTAGGTGCGCAATTCTCGGTAGAGATTGCAGATCAGAGCGTAGCTTCGTACGAGATTCTTGCTGGTGGCAAGGTCGCATTCAACGGAGTAAAAGTTGGTTCTACGGTAGCAAAGATTACAATCAAGAACAACAACACACCTCTGCTCGAGCAGATATTCAATATCACTGTTCGCAAGACAACAAACAACAACGGCTGGCTTTAATAGGCGTATATGAGGATTGCAAGGGGCATAATTTTGATTCTAGCTGCGATAATGATCTCGGCCACCACCCTTGCGCAAATCCGTATAATTCCGAAAGAGAAACGCGATAGCGTAACTAACCCCGCCACGCTCAAATGTAACGATATGTACTTTGCTGCGGGTCGCAGCCTCGACTTCGGCACGATGGAGGAGGATGGCGGAGGCCATACACTAATTGCCAAATGGCAAAACATTGGTGCCGAGCCGCTTATTATTACACGCATTGCGACAAGCTGCGGATGTGTCAAATGTGACTATACTCGCGAAGCTGTTGGCAGTGGCAATGATGGCAAGATTTCGATAACCTACTACCCCAAAGGTCATCCAGGGATAATGCGTCAGCGAATCTTCATCTACACTAATCGCTCGGATAAGATGCCGACTGCAGTTGTAGATCTCAAGGGAGAGGTCAGAGCCTCGACTGACCGCAGAGGCGATTACCCCCACCCGATTGGAACGTTACTTTTGCGTAATCGCCAAATCCGCATTGACTCGGAGGTGCAGCAGACCATACGCATTGCCTGTATGAATGGAGGAGAGGCTGATTTGACGCCAAGCAAGGATGCCCTACTCTCGTCGTCTGCATTCTCACTAACAGCGGAGCCTAAGACTCTTCGTGCGGGTCAGGAGGGCGAGATTGTCATCAGCTACACCCCAACAAAGGGCGGTAGCAACGAGCCGTTGCGACTCTTTATCAACAACAAACTCCTCGCACCACGCGACCGTGAAATAAAGATTGTAACCGAAACGAAAAATAGATAAAACAGATATGAAAAAGTTAATTAAAGCAACTATGGCCGTGGCGGCACTCTTTGTGATGTTTGCCTGCACCGATAAGATTGAGACATCGAAGTATCTCGAAGTCACCCCGAATAACATATCGGGAAGCTGGCGTCTGGAGAGCAGCTGCGGTGCTCCGCTCGCTGATGGATCGTATGTCTATATCGATTTCGACCGCAAGGAGCGCACATTCGAAATGTATCAGAATACCGATTCTTTCTCAACTCGCTACATTACAGGCCGCTACTACATCTACGTTGATGGAAAGGTTGGCTCGGTGATTCGTGGCGACTACGACTTCGGTAATGGAGGGTGGACTCATCGCTACATCGTAACCAAGCTCACCGAGAATCGAATGGAGTGGAGAGCCCTCGACGATCGTAAATATATAGATGTTTATGTTCGTTGCGATATCCCCGACTCGATTCTTGACGCAGGAGTAGAGGAGGAGTAACCCTTTCGCGCGGCCTATTTAGAAATCGCAAGGAGAGTTAAACTCAACCCATTCGCCTGTCGCGGGATGAGTGAATGCGATATATGCAGCGTGAAGGAATAGGCGTCTATCCCGATTGCCATAAAGCGCATCTCCTACGATTGGCGCATTGAGGCCCTCGGCGTGCGCAGCGTGTAGTCGCAACTGATGCGTGCGACCCGTCAGAGGAGAGAACTCAATCAAGGTACGCCCCTCACGACGCTCAACTACACGATACTCCGTAATGGCGGGTTTACCACTTTCGAAATCGACCTTCTGGCAGGGTCTATTGGCATAGTCCGCCGCAAGTGGCAATTCGATACGGCCTTCATCTATCATAATATTGCCCTCAAGCAGGGCGATATATTTTTTTACAACACGGCAAGCATTAAACTCTCCCTGCAGCGCACGATAAGCATCGACTCTCTTCGCAACAACAAGCACTCCCGATGTAGACATATCCAATCGATGAACGGGCATCACTCGCTGAGCCTTTGTAAATTTCTCACGCGCCCACTGCTCAACAGACCACTTCTCACAACGACCCTCTACCGAGAGCATCTCTGCAGGCTTTGCAACTACGGCCAGCCACTCATCCTCGTATATGAGCGTCGGTGACAGGGGTCGGGCGACCTCTCGCTTTTCGATATTCAGACCCTGTAGCATAAAGCCCAAAATCGGGCCACATTTACCCTGGCACGAGGGATAGAATGTTCCGTGTCGGCGCACCTCACCTCGCGGCGAACGACCCTGCCAGAACTCTGCCATAGCAAGTGGCTCTAGGTTGTTCTGATAGGCATATTGCAACAATTTAGGAGCCGCGCACTCACCAGCACCGGCAGGCGGAATTCGTTGCGGTGTCGGTGCAAATATCTCGCACAAATCTCTCACTTGACCACAAGCATTGAGCATTCGAAACTGCTTAAATATCCACATCTGCAACTCCTCAGAGCGTCGTTTGCGCTCCACGCGAAGAGAGTCCGCCTCTTGTTGATAGGCGTCAATATCTGCTTTGAGTCGCGCTTGCTCTTCTCGCCAATATTTTTTTAGACGAGCGAACTCCGCCTTCTGGTGTTGGCTCTCACGAATCAACTCGGCCAATCGCTCAGGATCGCTTGTTGCTGCACGCTCGATATCCCGCAAAGCCTTCTGCTCATCGAGCTGATGTTTTGCCGATGAGATCTCTTGCTCCGACTTGGCTAAAGCCTCAGCGAGATTTATTTTCAATTCCGAGAAGAGGTTGTCGCTCTCAATCTGCTTAATCCTACGATTTATAGCCGAGATTTCAGCCTCGCCAATGCGGAATCTATCATCGGGTTGCAGCATATCATAGACAGGTGGAACAAATCCCGAATGAAAATTCGAGCCTGCAAGATTTCCCGAGAAGGCAGCTAAATAACCAATCTCGCCCTGCGTGCTACGCACAATGAGCACACCGAACATCTTTCCTTTGGCAATCTCGCCACTCCACTCGCTACGCTCACCCAGATAGGCACATACCTCCTCGGCCGCACGGCAACAGAGCGGATGTGGCACATAGTCAAAGGGGTTATTCATCTGCTCCGGCAGCGAATACCCCTCGATAAGTTCTAACTTGTGAAATATCTCCGAAAAGGCCATCTATCGATAGCGAAGAGTGGTCAAAAACTAAATCTCGCCCGTAGGCTCCACCTCGACCGGCACTCTTACAGGAGCCGAGCTCTCGGGTAGGATAATCGGCTGTGTAATCGAGCGTGAAGAGATAATGCTATCAACGATATACTTGGTAAATCCTCTCCACGGCAGCACACCGAAATACTCCTTGTAGTGAAGCTCTACGATGTTGCCGCTCTGCAACATAAGCTGGCGAGCAACTCGCTCATTAGCCACCGAGAAGTCAAATTCATACGACTGAATCGAGCCTGCCGCCTTTGAGCGCAATCCCGACTGAATAAGTTTTCCTTCGTATGTCTTGAAGAGAACACCTTTATACACAACATAATTCAGCTCGCCACTCTTGACTCCCTCGCCAAATACGAAGCAATAACGGAAGTAGAAAAATCCTGCACCGGCGAGGAGCAACACCAACACAAACAGACCTAAAAATTTTTTCATAATCGTATTCTTTTAGATTTCCTTAATGCAAAATTAAACGATTTCGAGCAATTTGCAAATTTTTAGCAGAAACAACCACACCTACAACCTCTCATTCGTTTAAAAGTGGGTATTTGAATAATTGCAACAAACGAGAGGGACTGTTTTTACGAAATGCAATATTCTTTTTACGCAAGAAAAACGCCTCAGAAAAGAGTATGGCGTAACTTTGTGAAAAGAGAAATCTTACCCCAAAACAACAACTACATTTATTTATTAACCAAAATTCATACTATTATGAAGAAAAATCTACTTTTTGCAGCGGCGAAAAGAGTTTTTGCCGTATTTGCAGCCACACTGCTTTTTGCAGGATGTGAGGAATTCCCATTCTTCGGGCCCGAGAATCCCGAAGAGATTACCATTACCGCCACAACTGAAAATGCGGTATCGCGCACCACACTCAATGCAAGCGATGAGGTCGTATGGCAAAAGGACGATGGATTTGTCCTCTATGATATGGCGACCGGTCTGGAAATTGAGAGCTACTTTATTTCCGGCGGTGTAGGCACCACCAGCGGAACATTTACCGGTGAGAAACCCGCTTGGGAAGGTCCTTCGTGGGCTTACTATGGAGATTTGGCCCACGGTGTAGGTCAGGTAAAGGTTCTCGCTACACAGAAGTATGTTGAAGGCGGCTTTGCTGTCAACGTCAATCCTATGGTTGCCGTATGCAACAATGTCGAGGAGGGTGTTCAGTTCAAGAATGCAGCGGGTATTATTGAGTTGTTGATTAGCGGCTCACAGGAACTCGCAAGCATCGAGGTCAGCGCAAAAGAGTATCTCTCGGGATACTACGACATCGACCAGACTACCTTCGAGAAATCGGACAGTCAATGGGCTGTAAGCAGCGGTGGCAACGTAACCCTTACCGATATCAATGTTCAGCTTGATGAGCAGCAGGCTAAGGCGTTTAAGGTGGTGGTTATGCCTGGCACCTACACCGAGTTTACTGTTAAGATGACCAACGTAGATGGCTCGGTTGTAACCAAGACCGCAGAGGAGGCTATCATTGTCGAGCGAGGTAAGATCACCCCTATCGCGGGTTTAGTTGATAGCTCGGCTCCCGTTGAGACTCCCAAGTATGCTATTCTCTCATTCGTAGAGGAGGAGACTAATTGGCATCAGGTCAAGGTTAAGAGCCAGATTGATCCCGCAGTTGATGGTCTTCTCTATATGTGGGGTGACGACGGTTATGTAAGTGAGTGGATGGAGGCTAATCCCGACAAGACCATCCTCGATATGATGATTGAAAACGGAGGTATGTATGCCGAGGATGTCGAGTTCTCTTATAACGTAGCAGAAGGTTACACCTACAATTTCTACGCAATCGGTCTTATTATCGAAGATGGTAAAGCATCGTTTGCTGGTGATATCCACCATATCAGCTACACTCCCGAGATTCCTTATGCAGAGAATGCTACCCTCTCGTTGATCGTTCCCGAGGCTACCCTTAAAGAGAACTTGGCTGTTGTTAATATCACACCTTCGACCTCGTTTGCAAAGGTCTACACCAGCATCTACAGCGCTCAGGTTGATACAAACAACGAAGAGAGCGTTATCTTCCGCACCGTAGCTCTCCAGCCGGGTCGCATCCAGGAGAATGTAAGTGCTCCGTTTGATGTTACATTCGAGAATCTCTATCCCGAGACCCAGTATGTTGTCTATGCTATCGGCGAGACCGCAGAGGGAAAATTAACACACCTTACAAAGACCTTCTTCACAACCCCCGCACACGTTGCAGCAGCAGTTACCGCAACAGCCGAGGCTGTCGAGATTAAGGATTGGACCGCTGACTTCAAGATTACTCTCTCGGAGGGTGCTGTAGGTTGGAAGTATGCTCTCTTCTTCAAAACTGTTGTTGATGTGAATCCCAATGTCAATTGGGCTGACGAGGTGGCAGCATACGACACCTACATCCCCAGCGACGATACAGAGTTGAACTGCACCAATCTGACAGATAACACCAACTATACCCTGATTACTATCGCTTACGATGCTGATGGCTCATATGGCGAGGCATCGATGCTCAACTTCACAACATCAGCTCTTATTGCCGACTACAACGCTGTAGGCTACAACGAGATGCTTGGACAGTGGGCAGTCTCTTACACCGACAATAAGGGTCAGCAGATGGTAGACCAATTTACTATAACATTCGAGGAGTTGTTCCCCGGCAAGCTCTACACCGTCAAGGGTCTGGGTGGCCAAGGTTTGGGTGCAACATTCGATGACAGCGTTCAGGTACGTTTCAATGGCGAGGGCAAGCCTTTGACAATGAGCAGCGGTCGCGTTGCCAATGGCGGACAATATGAGCAGTCATACGACATCTATTTCCGTCTGGTTGATGAGCAGTATATCTACACAAGCGCTCCGGAGTTCTTCGACAAGGGTAATGGCATTTATGGTATCGGTCTTTCTTCAGACCCCGCCTTCGGATTTGCTCTGGGTGCATACTCTAAGGCGAATGGTTCATTTGCCGGCACACTTGGAAGTTTCTTTAATGTGACTATGAGAAAACTTGAGCAGTCGAGCTCTTCGACTTCGACCGAGAAGTTCAACCGCCAGGAGACTGTATCTCCGACTTGGAAGAGCTTGCAGACTAGCAGACGTCTCGAGAAGTCATATTTGATCCCCGTCAAATAAGCAATCTACCTCATAAGCATTTACTTTTAGGGGAAACCACCCGACCTCGTGTTGGGTGGTTTCTTGTTGAAAATAGGCTCTCATAGGGATCAATTTTTGTCTGTTTTGGAGATTATTCACCCATTTAAGGTGTGAGGTTGGAGCTTTTTGATTACATTTGCCACTTGAATGGGCGCTCATACACGATGAGCGCAGCCCCATAAATTAGCTTTTATGAGCAATTTTTACAGAGATAATGAACTACTGCAACGTCAATTCGCACACCCGATGATGCGCGAAATTGTCACTCTGCGCGAAAGTAATTTCGCAGAGCGAGAGCAGTTCGACAACGCCCCAGCAAATTTTGAAGATGCGGTGGCTAAATATGATAACACGCTGGAGGCGATGGGTCGCATTTGCAGCGAGGTAATTGCCGCAAATGCAGAGTCGGTCGACAGACAAGGAGCCTCGTGTAAAGATGGCCGTGTAACTTATGCTGACGGTATGCAGGAGAATCACCGCATACTTACCGAAGCCTCTCTATATGGAATGACTCTACCCCGCCGCTACAACGGGCTCAATTTCCCTGCGGTTGCAACGATTATGGCTACCGAGATGATTGCTCGTGCCGATGCTTCGATGGTCAATATCTGGTCATTGCAGGATTGCGCCGAGACCATCAATGAGTTTGGCGACGAGGAACTGAAG
Source organism: Alistipes sp. (assembly GCA_017630245.1). GTDB lineage: Bacteria > Bacteroidota > Bacteroidia > Bacteroidales > Rikenellaceae > Alistipes. The sequence continues at coordinate 7,079 of JAGBVQ010000219.1, forward strand.
GCCGAATTTCTACCCCGAATATCAAAGGGCGAGAGTTGCTCAATGGATCTTACAGAGGCCACGGCAGGCAGTGACCTGCAATCTATATTCCTCCGTGCGACTTGGAGCGAGGAGGAGCAAATATGGCGTCTTAATGGAACAAAACGCTTTATCACCAATGGCGATGCCGATATAAAACTTATTCTTGCTCGTAGCGAAGAGGGTACAACCGACGCACGCGGTCTTTCGCTCTTTATCTATCATAAGAGCTGGGGTGGTGTAAAGGTCCGTCGTATTGAGGATAAACTCGGAATTAAGGGTTCGCCCACCTGTGAGGTGATCTTCGACAATGCACCGGCAAAGCTAGTAGGTAGTCGTCGTCTGGGACTTATAAAGTATATATTCTCGCTGATGAATCGTGCACGAATCGGCATTGGAGCGCAATCGGTTGGTATTGCAGAAGCCGCACTGCGCGAAGCACGCAAATATGCTACAAAACGTAAGCAGTTTGGTCATCCGATTATAGAGTTCGCCGCAGTGGCAGAGATGATCTCTGCGATGCAGGCAAAGTTGGATGCATCGCGTGCTATGCTCTACGAGACAGGTCGTTACGTCGATTTAGCAAAGGGATATGCATTAAAGTCGAATAGAGTGACTTTGACCGATAGTGAACGTCAGCGCCTTAAGTGGGCTCAGCTCAATGCGGATATGTTTACCCCCATTCTAAAACTTCAGGCGAGCGAATTCTGCAACCAGATTACATACGATGCAATTCAGGTTTTGGGTGGCTCGGGTGTACTCGAGAACCTTCCCTTGGCACGACACTACCGCGATGCACGCGTCACTACTATCTATGAAGGCACCTCGCAACTTCAAGTAATCGCTGTTGCTAAATATATCACAAACGGGGATCTACTCCGCTCGATTAACGAACGCCTGGCCTCAATTTCGGATGCCGGTATTGCCGAGCGATTCCGCCGCCTGGCCGAGGCGTTTGAGCAGTGTGTAGACCTTTGCGCGGAGCGAGGAAATGAGTTTTTTACCCTCCACCAGCGTCGTCTGGTCGAGATGGGAGCCAATATCATAATGTCGCATCTACTCTACTCCGAGCGCCAAGCAGATGCGCGTGCCGAGCAGTCGTTCCGCCACTTCCTCGC
>JAGBVQ010000220.1 GCA_017630245.1 Alistipes sp.
CATTGGGTTGGCGATGGCGTATGTTCAGAATCTTCTGACGGAACGAAGCAAAACGAGAAATAGTCTCCTCGCTTACGCCATATCGGCGACAATAATCCATATCACGCTCCGAGTATGTTACCACAGCCTCCTGCAGGCGAGTAGGCATTGTAGGCAACATTGGCGTGCCATAATACTCCTCTACGAAGTAGCGGATTGCGTCGAAGTTCTTTCCTAACAACAAGCAAGCGATGGCATATTCGCGTGCTACGTTGTTGTTGGGATTAGCGGTAAGTACCTTTATTAAATCATACAAAAGGCCTTGCATTGATACAAATTCGCTGCTCAAATCGGGCAGAGAACGGCGCTTCAACCCATATTCCGGATCAGCCTCCACGGCTTGGTCGTTGTGCAGGAGCTCTCGCTGCTTCTGCGCCCAATCCTTGTAGGCATAGGTGTTCTCAAGGCGATAGACAAACTTCTCGGCCAGGTCATAGTCGCCCATCACTACACGGCTGCGGATGAATTGCTGCAACAAAAGCGGTGTACCGGGATATGTACCCGCCATAGCGGCCAACGACAATTCTAGTGTCTGTGACACGATACCAAGATGGTAGTAAATCTCGCTATAAATCGAGTGCTCCTCTACGAATGTTCCCATTTGCTCGTTAAGCAGCGACGATGTGCCATTTGGCTGTGGGTAGAGGAATAATTTATCCAATAGTTCGCCCTTCTTCGATAGTGCAAAGTTGACGATATTATTGTTCAGCGGATTTTGATAGTTAACTAACTTTGAATTTAGAATAGCATCCCAATCTTCGTTCACAATATGATGATAATATGTCATATAGTGATATGCGCTCTTGTTAATCTCTGTAGTGTGGCGCTTCATATAAGTGCCTGTTACAACAAGACACATCACTACAAAAACAAGGCCCGAAATCCACTGATTTAGTCTCTTTGCATAACCAAGAGCATAGGCTACAACGAAGAGTGCTATGCTGGCCACCCACGCTAAGTTAAGGAAGGGTGTCATCACCACATAGAACTCGTAATAGAACTTGGGAGTATATGCAAAATCGTAGTCGATAATCTCGCCTCGTGCTACCAGGTATGATCCTGCGATGCACACTATAGCGACATAGATTGCGCTCAGATACCAACGCTCGCGCTTGGTCATAGCATCGAAAAGTAGTGCACACACGGCAAATAACACTCCTACAGAACCAAAGGTTAGATACATAGCAATGCTTGCTACTGCACCTATCGCAATGCGCAACTTATAATTATTGGTGCGGAGTAGGGTATAAGCCCACAACGCAATCGCCATAACCATAATTGCAACAAGGCCGCTATAATGGTGGTAGGGGGTCGTTAAGTAGAGTATTTGAATAAGCGAAGGCGCAAACGTAAGTGGCAAAAGAGCTATGTTGTCACTTATTTTTCGAAGTGTGAGCCACAACATCCACGCTGTAATGCCTGTGATGATTGCCGTCACGGCTGCACCTACAATCGGGTGAATAAAGAACTGCACCAGAAATTGTGAGAGAAATATGCCCACGCCACCGAATTGCATCAGCAGATCGGCAACATAGTTCCAATCGAGGAATAGCAGCTGCTGCGACTCGCGGTAATGAAACATATACTCCTGACTCGATTGTAACTCAATGCCCAGAGCCAGCGCGCCAACAGCAACTACAATATGCGCAAGAAAGCGGTTATTCAGTGAAAAAAGGTGCTTAGCGTTCATTTATACAATCATTTAGGTCTCATCTCCGAGCTCTTTTTCTTGTTTTATGGGAGATGGTAGTAGTGTCGAGCATTTGAAAAAACAAAATTTTGCCCATACAAATTTATAAAAAATATTTACAAACTTCAAAAAATATTTTCATAAACAAAAAAGAAGGGTGCCAACCTTGCGGTGGCACCCTTGCAAATCAACCTAGCTTGTATAAGTTGTATCTATGTTAGATTACTTCCAAGCAGCAGTCTGAACGAAGCGACCCTGAGCGGTATGAATCTCAGCCTGAGGAATGGGGAAGTTAACCCACTTTGAGTCGTAAGTGTTAACGAACTTACCAAGACCGAAGCTTCTCTCAGCAGTAGCGTAAGCGTTCAAACGCTCAGCAACCTTACCCCAACGAGCGATGTCGAACCAACGGTGACCCTCCATACCAAACTCAAGACGGTACTCGCGCTCCAAAGCATCCCAAGCCTTGTCAGCAGTAGCGTATGAGCTGTCATAGAGACCGATACGGTAGTTAGCAGCTGCGCCCTCTACAGTAGCAGCGCCCTCGCCAGTCAAGTTCTCCATTACGTACTCGCCAGAAGTAGTTTCGTCTGCAGCAACGAATGCCTGAGCAGCACGTGTACGAATCTGGTTAACGATTTCGATAACCTTATCATACTCACCTGCCTTGTAGTGGCACTCAGCACGCATCAACAGAATCTCAGCGAAACGGATGATGTGGTGGTTAACCTGAGTAGAAGTGGGGTTAGTAACAGCCTTGTTAGCCTCACGCTCAGCCTTCCAGTGGTGACCCTTCTTGTTGAAGTACATACCACCGTTAGTGTAGTCACGGATATATGCTGATACATCAGCAGGAGTACCCCAATCGAGGTAAGGAACACCGAAACGACCTACGTTTACATCGATACGAGGATCGGTTGCAGTCTCAAGGTCAGTGTCAATTGAACCTGTGGGAGTCAATGAAGGCATGTCAGTGTACTGCTCGAAAGGCAAAGGAAGACCTGCGTCATCTACGATGTGGCTGTTAACGAACTCGTAAGAAGGCTGGTAGAAGCCCCAACCACCGAAGCCCAAAGTTGCAGAGAACTCTGTAGCGTTAGTGTGGTGAGGAGAGTTTGTCTGAGAAGTAGTACCGTGGAATGTGAACTGTACATCGAATATAGACTCACCAGTCCAGTCTGAAGTCTCATAGTTCCAGAGTGAAGGATATGTCTCAGCCAACTGATACTTCTTACCCTTAGCGTCCTTACCATTAGCGATGATATCATCGAGCAAGTCCTCAAGTGCAGACCACTTGTTACCTGTGCCGTAACCAGCTGAACCATCATAAGGTGAAGACCAGTTCAAGTACAACTTAGCCAAAACAGCCTTAGCCATCCATGAAGTTGCACGACCCTGCTGACCCTCAGGCCATGTCTCGGGAAGACCAGCGATAGCATCCTTAAGATCCTGCTCTACCTTATCCCAAATGTAGATGTAGTTGCCACTCTCGTCAACGTTAGATACCTGGGGATCTGTTGAAGCCTGATAATCCTCTACAGTTACATAGGGGATAGCGGGACCGTAGATACGGATAGCCTCATACATCCAGAAACCCTTGATGAACTTAGCCTGAGCAATTACCTCTGAGCCGTTAGGAAGAGCCTCGCCCAACTTAGTTGCCAATGCGATAACTGAGTTAGCACGCTTTACAGACTCGTAAACAGCATCCCAACGGTTCTTAATATAAGAGTTAGCTGCAGACCAGTTCCAAGTCTCGATCTGAGTCAAGTCAGGCTGGTCAGATGCGGTAGAACCCTTGTTAGCGTCACCACCGGCGATATCGCCCCATACCCAGTTGGTAAGTGAAGCCTCACCCATACCACCTGCTGATGAAAGCATACTGTTGAATGATGAGTAAGCACCTGTCAAGAGGTAGTCAACACCCGCAGCATCAGAAAGGGTAGCCTCTGAAGTACTTGATACGGGGGTGAGCATCAAGAAGTTGTCACCACAACCAGTACTCATAGTCAGTGTACCCAAAGCGAACGCTGAATATAATAATACTTTTTTCATATTAATAATCGTTTTAATAGGTTATAATTTACTGTTAGTGTTAGATCAATTCTAAAATCTATTAGAAGTCGATGTTTACACCGAACAAGTACTGACGAGGCATACCGTATGAACCATAGTCGATACCACGTGAGCGGTCAGAACCCTGGTAAACCTCAGGA
>JAGBVQ010000221.1 GCA_017630245.1 Alistipes sp.
AATTCGGGCGCAAATATACGCAATAATTTGCAATTCACAACAATTTGCGCCGATAATATTGTATTAGCAGTAATTTATACCCGCTATCCTATTTTGTTGTCGGCTCGATATAGACCTCCAACAATGTTGCCGAGCCCTTTATCTCAACCTCATTAAACTCAGCAGGCAGCAATACAACATCGCCATCCGACAACTTCTCGACACTGCCGTCAGCGTCAATTTCAGCCTCACCGCCAATGCACATAAAGATCACAAACGAGTCGAGCGATGCATAATTCTTTACCACCTCACCATCAACCTTCAGCATATTGGTAGTAAAGTACTTACAGCTTGTTATCTTAACCGATTTATTGTTTTCGGGGGTATAGTCACAAAGGCTATCCTTTACGCCTAACGAAAAGTCGATAGCATCAACCGCAAGAGCTGTATGCAGCTCGCGAGGTTGACCTGCGTCGTCTACTCTATCCCAATCGTAAATGCGGTAGGTAACATCTGAAGTCTGCTGAATTTCAACCACCTGCACACCCTTACCTAAAGCGTGTACCATACCGGCGGGAATAAAGAATGCATCTCCGGCCTTAACCTCCACACGATTCAAAAGTTCGGTTAGGCGACCACTTGAAACCGCATCGAGATACTCCTCGCGAGTCAGGTCATCACGATTAAAACCGATATAGATTGCAGCTCCATCTTCACATGAAGTAATATACCACATCTCGGTCTTGCCGAGCGAGTTATGACGCTCTGCAGCCAGCTCGTCATCGGGGTGTACCTGCACCGAGAGAACGTCATTGCAATCAAGGGTCTTAATCAGCAATGGGAACTCCAAGCCACTCTCCTCAAAAATCTTTTCGCCCACAAGGTCACCCATATAGACCTCAATCAACTCCTCGAGATCATTTCCCTTGAGCATACCCGAAGCAACCTTCGAAATATTACCTTTAACACACGAAATATCCCAGCTCTCGCCATACTTTTTCGTAAGATCAATTCGACCTGCAGCCTTACCCTTCTTATCGGCAAGTACCGAACCGCCCCAAATACGTTCTTTGAGCAGCGGCTTAAATTTCAATGGATATAACATATTGTCTATATATTATTTATTTCATTTATCTAAAGCAATCATTTGCATCCGAGATAGCAATAATTACGACATTCTCGACTTGTAATCCTCGTAGCCAAACTCCTTGACTACACGCACCTGTCCATCCTCTGAAGCAATAGCGATTGAGGGGTGGCTCACACCATTGAACATCGTAGTCTTAACCATCGTGTAGTGGATCATATCCTCAAAGATTATGCGCTCACCAACCTGCAATTCGTGGTCGAAAGTCCAATCTCCGTAGAAGTCGCCCGCGAGGCAGCTATTTCCGCCCATTCTCCACGCCTTCTCACCCTCCTCAGGATCGTGAGCGCCGATGATTGCCGGCTTGTATGGCATCTCCAGACAGTCGGGCATATGGCAAGCAAACGACACATTGAGCATTGCCGTATTAACACCGCCATTACGTACCACATCCTCCACCGTAGCAACGAGATAACCCGTGCGCCAAGTGAAGGTACTACCCGGCTCGAGAATTATGCGAAGGTGGGGATGACGAGCCTTGAAATCACGGATCACTGCGATCAGCTCGTCACAATCGTACTCTGCGTGGGTCATCAGGTGGCCACCACCGCAGTTGAGCCACTTAACCTTATCGAGCAGGTCGCCAAAGTGCTCCTCTACAGCCTCAAATGCTTTGCGCAGATGCTCGGGGCGCGACTCGCATAGAACGTGGAAATGCAGACCCTCAATACCCTCGGGCAGGTCACCCAGTTCCTCGCGCGTAACACCCAATCGAGAGCCCTCGACACAAGGATTGTAGAGATCAGTCTCAACCGGTGAGTAGCGAGGATTGATGCGCAGGCCACACGAGATACCACGCAGCAACGCACGGGCGCCAAAGCGCTCAAACTGTCCCAACGAATTGAATGTTATATGACTTGAGTAGTTCATCAACTCATCGATTTCTCGCTCGGTATATACCGGAGCGTAGGTATGTGCTTGCTCACCATACTCCTCAAATACAAGTCGAGCCTCAGCAAGAGAACTTGCAGTAGCTCCATCTGAGTGCTGTGCCAATGTGGGGAATATACTCCACATTGCACACGCTTTGAGCGCAACGATAATCTCTGCGCCACTCTCACGTCTTACACGGTCGATAGTGGCAAGATTCTGCATCAGTAACTCTTCATCCAATACATAGCAGGGCGAAGGCACCTTCGAAAAGTCAATCATATAACAAAAGTTTATGCGATGGTTTTATCGTGGCAAAGATAACACTTTTTACCAAACTCCTTACACCTCATACTCGTTTTCGTACAAATACTCAGGCACAAAGCTCCCAATCACAAAAAAACAAGGGACAACCGGTTGGTTGTCCCTTATGATTCCGATGAGCGGAATCAACTATTTAACTGCTTTAACAATTGCCTCGAATGCCTTCGGCTCGTTCATCGCAAGGTCAGCGAGAACCATACGGTTCAGAGCGATACCCTTGGCGTTGATTTTACCGATGAACTCCGAATAGGTCATTCCCTGTGCGCGGACAGCCGCATTGATACGGGTGATCCACAACGAACGGAATGTTCTCTTCTTAAGGCGGCGGTGTGCGTATGCATACTGCAGACCCTTCTCGACCGTATTTTTAGCAACGGTCCATACGTTTCCCCTTGAACCAAAGTTACCCTTGGCAAGTTTCAAAACTTTCTTTCTTCTTGCGCGTGACGCAACAGCATTTACTGAACGTGGCATAATTAAAAAGTTTTACAGAGTTGATAGCGGCGGGCTTCTCTCC
>JAGBVQ010000222.1 GCA_017630245.1 Alistipes sp.
AAAATATCTTCAGCTACCTGCTCTTGAGTTCTGACCTGCGTGGCCACATCGAGGGACCAGCAAAATATTTCGACCCCAACAACCCCAAGCGCAAAGAGCAGCTCGACCTGGTGATGCTGACTCACGGCTGGCGTCGCTATGATCTGAGCAAAATCCTCGGCGGCCAGAAACCTGAACTGCGCTACAAGGTGGAGGATACACAGCGTATCACCGGTGGCGTTACGGGCATCATTGGCAAGGCGAAGAATCCGAGCGTGATGATCTTCCAGAAGGGCGAAAAGATCCACGGAATCTTCCCGCTCAACCAATCTAACCGATTCGAAATCACGGGTATCGATGCACCCGATACGGCATATTACTACATTCAGGCGCTCAACAAGAACGGCAGTAGTAACCGTGTTCGCGTCTTCGTCGATCCTGAGACATATCCCACAACCAACATTCCGCTTGCGCGTCCCAACTACAAGCACAACAAGCCGAAGGTTACCGAGGATCTGCTGATGGGAGCCAAGGAGAAGTACTACGACGACGGCGGTATGCGAGTGGTCGATATCGACGCAATCGTTGTGACCGCGAAGTTTGAGCAGCAGTACTCCTACTCGACCGTCATCGACGGTTTCAACTCACTGAGTGGCGACCTTACTCGCTATGCCTCGGTCTATGATGCACTGCAGCGTTTCCGCCAACTCTATGTCAATGGCACAGATGTTCGCGTTCGCAAGTTCGGCGGCCGTATGGAGCAGGATGTATCGGCAATGCCGGGAACACTCAGTGTAGAGACTGCTCCCGGAGAGTTTACGGTAGTTGCAGATCCCAATAGTCCCACCGGCGGAGATAGCGGCGATGAGGAGGAGCGCATCCCCGCCGTGCTGATTAACGACACACCGGCCGATATAATGATGCTCGATATGTACCCAATGGAGGAGGTCACAAAGCTCGCCTACGTTCCCGCAGAGGAGGCTATGGGCCTAAGCGTAGATACTCGCTATGGTGTTATCATTATGGAGGTTAAGGATATCAACAAGACCCTCTCGACCGGTAACGAGTCATTGGCCAAGGTGCTGATTGCCGGATACTGCAAGCCCGCAGAGTTCTACGCACCTAAGTACGATGTGCCGCAGACCGAGCGCAAGAAGGACCTCCGCACAACAATCGCTTGGAATCCGAGCCTGAAGAGCAACACCGAGGGTAAGGCTGCCCTCTCGTTCTGGTCGGCTGATCGCAGCAACGACTACGAGGTAACCATCGAGGGTATCACATCGGAGGGCGAACTCTGCCGCTCGACCTATCGACTCAAGGCTAAAGAGTAATAACCATAATCAACGAGAATGTATAGACTTAAGATGAAGAGATTTTTTTATATTTTGACCGCAGCAATGCTGACTCTCGGCACTGCGGCTGCCTCGGCACAGGAGAGTGCCTCGCCCAAAATTGAGCCGACAGATTCGCTCTCTCTGCTCGATAACAAGGTTACAAAACTCGAAAACGTAGTATCGAAACTGCCGCAAGTCTCGGGTTTTATCCAGACAATGTTTTCGTGGCAGGAGGGCGATAACGACGGAGCAAATTACTTCCGCATTCGCCGTGCCCGCCTCATCTTCAAAGGTGCTATTTGTGGTGATTTGATGGACTATAACTTCACCACCGACTTTGCCGGCGGAGTGAAGATTGTCGATGCCTATCTGCGCATCACCCCGTGGAAGCAGTTCAACGTACAGATCGGTGCTTTCCGACCATCGTTCACTATCGAGAATATGTTCTACGGCTCGCTCTCGATGGAGGGTATCGACTACCCTCAGGTGGTAAAGAAGATGACCCACTTGGGCGATATTACGGGACTCAACTCATCGGGTCGTGATATCGGTGTGCAAGTGCACGGTGGATTCTTCAACAAGCGCGGTTTCAGCACATTGGAGTACCGCGTCGGAGTCTTCAATGGTAACGGCGTGATGGTAACCAAGGACGACAACAAGGGCAAGGATCTCTCGGCAATGCTCGGCGTCTACCCCATCAAGAATCTCTCGCTTGTCGGCTCGTGCTACTTCGGCTCGTGGAACAACGGCGTCTCCAACGACAACCTTCGCACCCGTTGGAGCGTCGGCTACCGCTACGATGACGGCACAATCTTCACCCGAGGCGAGTATATCCGCGGAGCGACTCAGGGTCTGAGCCGTGAGGTGGTTTGCGACGATATGACCTTCAGCGAGGGTGCATTCGTTATGCTCGGTGCACGCTTCTTCAAGCAGCGATTTGCTCCGTTTGTCCGCGTAGAGTACTTCGCTCAGGATCGCTTCAACCACAAGGCTTGTGGCGAGCCTTACTACTCGCTGGGTATCGACTACAACCCGATAAAGTATATCCGCCTGCAGGCACTCTATACCCACAAGACCTTCCTTAACGGCAACGACTACTCACGCAACGTTGTCGAGCTGCTGCTCACGGCAAAATTCTAATACGCTCGGATACCATAAAACAGGGAGTCTCGACCTAAGTTTGAAGGTCGAGACTCCTTTTTTGTATCCTTATGGATACATTTTCCTCGAAAAACATAATAACGAAGTCGTTTTATTTTGAAAAGTTGCAAATTATTTTATTATATTTGTGCGTACTTTGAGTATAGAGTATACAACAAAATATATTAACATTAACAAACTTAAAAACTTAGATCAAATGAAACGCTTTTTTTCGCTGCTTATGGCAGCCGTTATGGTGACAGCAATCTCTTGCTCGCGCCACATTCCGACCAATGGTTCGATCGCTATCATTCCCCAGCCTTCGAAGGTTGAGGTTTGCGAGGGAGAGTTCACACTCTCGCCCGAGACTGTTATCGCTATCCACTTCCAGGATGAGCAGTTGCCGCTGGCTACCGACTTCTTCAATGAGGTTGCCCAGAAGGCATTCGGCAAGAGCCTTGCTGTAGTATGTGGTAAGGAGAATGCAGTTGCAGAGAATGTAATCAACGTTCGCCAGAACCCGTCGCTCCCCGCAGAGGGCTACACCCTTGAGGTTTCGCCCGCATCAATCGAGATCACCGCAGCTTCGGCTCACGGCGTATTCTACGCATTCCAGTCGCTGCGCCAGATGATGGCACCCGAGGCTCTTGTCGAGAAGAGAGTGGGTTCGGTAGCTATCGCTGCTGCAAAGATCGAGGATGCTCCCCACTTCCCGCACCGTGGTGTTCTCTTCGATGTATGTCGCCACTTCTTCACTGTTGACGAGGTTAAGACCGTTATCGATATGTTGGCTATGCACAAGATGAATGTTCTGCACTGGCACATCACCGAGGATCAGGGCTGGCGTATCGAGATTAAGAAGTTCCCCAAGCTCACCGAGATTGGTAGCGTACGTGCAGATACACAGGTTGCAGGTACACACCGTGTACACGGCGAGCAGTACGAGGGTAAGCCCTATGGCCCCTTCTTCTACACTCAGGACGAGATCCGCGACGTAGTAAAGTATGCTGCTGATCGCTTTATCACCGTTATCCCCGAGATCGATATGCCCGGCCATATGGTTGCTGCGCTTACATCGTATCCCCACCTTGGTTGCGTTGGCGAGGGTTACAAGGTACGCGAGCTGTGGGGCATTTCCGAGGAGGTTATGTGCATCGGTAAGGAGAGCACCTTCGAGTTCGTTGAGGGCGTTCTGGCAGAGGTTCTCGAGCTCTTCCCCTCGGAGTATATTCACATCGGTGGCGACGAGTGTCCTCGTAAGGCTTGGAAGGAGTGTCCTGCGTGCCAGGCTCGTATGAAGAAGGAGCACCTGAAGACAGAGGCTCAGCTCCAGACCTACTTCAACCACCGCGTTGAGGCATTCCTGCAGAAGCACGGCCGCAAGATGATCGGTTGGGACGAGATCCTGGAGGGTGGCGTATCGCCCACTACTACCGTTATGTCGTGGCGTGGCACTAAGGGTGGTATCGCTGCTGCTAAGGCCGGCAACCAGGTGATTATGACCCCGACAACTTACTGCTACCTCGACTATCCTCAGGGAGCTGATACTACTCAGGAGCCCGCATTCGGCGAGCGTCGTCCCGAGAAGCCGCACTACCTCCCCTTGACTAAGGTTTACAGCATCGATCCCTACGATCAGCTGACCGAGGAGGAGCAGAAGTTCATCATCGGTATGCAGGGTAACCTCTGGACCGAGCACGTTACTACCTTCGACCACGCAATGTATATGTTCCTGCCCCGTACTTCGGCAATCGCTGAGGCAAGCTGGAGCCACACTAACAAGGATTTCGAGCGTTATACTACCAACCTCAACAACCTTGTTAAGTTCTACGATGCTTACGGTTACAACTACGCTAAGTCGTTCTGGAGAGAGGGTAAGTAATTAACTCCCATTCGGACAAGAAGCAACAAAAGATAGGAGCCGTATAGCAGAAGCGACTTTTGTTATACGGCTTCTTTGAAAAATTTCAAGAGAATATGGAAGGAAAATACTCATTACCTAAAGATGGTGGCCTTATCGCAGGTGCAGTACCTCGTGACATCATCCACCGTTTCGAGAAGATTCCCACATCAATCTTCCGCAACGAGCGCGAGGGCGTTTGCTACGTTGCCGACAAGATCGTTAAGAGCATCCAAAGCTACGAGCAGAGCAGCTTCGTTGATGAGGCAGGCACTGTTGCAGAGCCCTTCGTGCTCGGCCTTACTACGGGTGGCACTCCTATAGGACTCTACCGCGAATTGGTTAATCGCTACAATAAGGGCGAGGTTTCGTTCAGCAACGTAGCCGTATTCAGCATCGACGAGTTCTACCCCGTAGAGAGCAAAGATTGCCACAGCCGCAACTACCGCATCCACTCAGAGTTCCTTGATCTGGTGGATATCAAACCCGAAAACGTACACCTCCCCGACGGAACCACTCCGATGGATAAGGTTTCGGCATACTGCGAGGAGTTCGATAACTCGATCCGCAAGATCGACCTTATGATTCTCGGCGTTGGCGAGCAGGGTCAGATCGGCTTCAACGAGCCGGGCTCTTACGCTAAGTCGCGCACTCGCTTGGTACAGCTTTCCTACAACTCGCGCAAGGTGCAGTCAGGCATCTTTGGTGGCCTGCGCAACACTCCGACTATGGCTATCACCGTTGGTCTGAAGACCGTTTCGCGTGCCAAAGAGATCGTTCTGATGGCGTGGGGCGAGCACAAGGCTGATGTCGTTAAGCGTATGGTCGAGGGCGAGATCTCGGATATGCTGCCCGCATCGCACCTCCAGGCCTTCAGCGGCGTAGAGGTTGTGACCGACGAGGATGCAGCACAGAAACTCACCTGCGAGCAGACTCCGTGGCTTGTTGGCCCCTGTGAGTGGACCAAGAAGTTTATCCGCAAGGCCGTAGTATGGCTCTGTGGCGTGGTTGAGAAGCCTATTTTGAAACTCACTTACGATGACTATATCGAGAATTCGTTGGGCGACCTGCTCGAGAAGACCGGCTGCACATACGACAAGATCAACATCGACGTATTCAACGATCTGCAGCACACCATCACCGGATGGCCAGGTGGTAAGCCGGGCGTAGACGACTCGACTCGTCCCGCACCATCTACCCCCTTCCCCAAGCGCGTGGTTATCTTCTCACCGCACCCCGATGATGACGTAATCTCGATGGGTGGAACATTCCACCGCCTCGTACAGCAGGGTCACGATGTACACGTTGCATACGAGACTTCGGGTAACGTAGCCGTTTACGACGACGTTGTTCTCCAGAATATCGACACTGCCAAGGAGCTTGGCTTTGGCGACCGCTTCGACGAGATCGTTGAGATCATTGCCAACAAACGTGCCGGCGAGCCCGAGCCCCGTGCTCTGCTCGACCTGAAGGGTGCAATCCGCCGTGCTGAGGCTCGTGCTGCGTGCCGCACACTCGGCCTGAACGACCGCACAAATGCTCATTTCCTCAACCTGCCGTTCTATGAGACCGGTGGCATCAAGAAGGGTGAGTTGTCGGATGCCGATACTCAGATTATCGTCAAGTTGCTGCGTGAGGTGAAGCCTCACCAGATCTACCTGGCAGGCGACCTCTCGGATCCGCACGGCACACACCGCGTATGCGCCGAGGCTGTATTGGCAGCCCTGGAGGTTGTCGAGGGCGATGAGTGGCTCAAAGATTGCCACATCTGGCTCTACCGCGGAGCTTGGCAGGAGTGGGATCTCGGAATGGTCGATATGGCAGTGCCCATCTCTCCGACCGAGATGATCACCAAGCGCCACGCTATCTATCGCCACCTCTCGCAGAAGGATATCGTTCCCTTCGCAGGCGACGACAAGCGTGAGTTCTGGCAGCGTGCCGAGGATCGTACTCAGAATACAGCCAATATGTACAACAAGCTCGGTATGGCTGAGTATCAGGCAATCGAGGTATTCGTAAAGATGCGTTAAACAGATTAACTTAATAAAATATGAGACTTATTATCGAAGAGTGCGGTAAAGAGGTAGGACGCTGGACCGCAAACTACATCGCCGCAAAAATCAATGCACACAAGGGAGATCGTCCCTTCGTATTGGGTCTGCCCACAGGTTCGACCCCTCTTACAACCTACGCAGCTCTCATCGAGCTTCACAAGGCTGGTAAGGTTTCGTTTGCAAATGTTGTAACCTTCAATATGGACGAGTATGTTGGTCTTCCCGAGGAGCACCCCGAGAGCTACCACTCGTTTATGTGGAACAACTTCTTTAGCCACGTTGATATCAAGCCTGAGAATGTAAACATCCTCAATGGCAACGCTGCTGACTTGGAAGCTGAGTGCGCTGATTACGAGCGCCGTATCGAGGCTGCCGGAGGCATCGACCTCTTTATGGGTGGCGTTGGCGAGGATGGTCACTTGGCTTTCAACGAGCCCTTCTCGTCGCTCTCGTCGCGTACCCGTGTAAAGACCCTCACTCAGGACACAATCATCGTAAACTCGCGTTTCTTCGACAACGACGTAACCAAGGTGCCCAAGTTGGCGCTGACCGTTGGTGTTGGTACCGTTCTCTCGGCTCGCGAGGTTATCGTTTTGGCTGTAGGCCACAAGAAGGCTCGCGCTCTGCACCACGCAATCGAGGAGTCGGTAAGCCACGCTTGGACTCTCTCGGCTCTGCAGAACCACCCGAAGGGTATCATCGTTTGTGATGAGGCTGCTTGCGCTGAGCTTAAGGTTGCCACATACCGCTACTTCAAGGATATCGAGAAGGATAACTTGTAGTCCGCAGCTGTTAAATAGCAGAGGGGCTGTCCAAATTCTATCGGACAGCCCCTCTTATTATATAAATAGGTATCTACTCCACATCTATTCGCAGCTCGAATGTTGCGCCGGCCCAGCGGTTTACCTCCAACTTACGATAGGTCACAACCTGCTCCCCACACAAAACTCGGAGGTCGAGATTGAAGGCCTGCTCATCACCAATGGCGCCGAGGCGTATCGAGTTGGGGATAACATAGATAAACATCACCAGATGGTGGCACGCATCCGCATCAAAACCCACGACTCTCTTCGCGGGATACCCCTCGGGGCATCGTTCCAGATTGGAGCCCACGGGAGCAACCTCATCATCCGCCGAAGCGAAACCTACTCTGTTGTCGTTTTCGTCAAAACATCCGCAGGTTACCAGGAGATTATATCTCCAAAACTCCTCGAATTTACTGCTCATTTCGACTCTAAAACCCTCTTTTTTACCCATATCCATACATTTTACTGCAACAAAAATACTAAATTCGTCGAAAACTTTGCACAATTTATGAATTTATCGTACATTTGCGGACTAATTGCGTAGTATGGAGAGTGCAAAGAGATACTCAATAGCCTACAAAGGGTTGAAGAATGGCAATCACGAGTTTGATTTCAAGGTCGATGATACCTTCTTCGAGGCGATGGAGAACATCGACATCAAGGGCGGCGATTGCAACGTACACGTTACGATGAACCGCGCAGAGACGATGCTCGAGCTCGACTTCCAGATTGAGGGCTATGTGGTTTGCGAATGTGACCGCTGCTTGGAGGATTGCAAAGTTCCGGTCGAGTACGAAGGCGAGCTGCTGGTGAAGTTCTCGGAGGAGATTCGCGAGTACGACGGCGAGGTGATGTGGATCTCGCTCGCAGACGGAGAGGTATCTTTGGCGCAGTACATCTACGAGAGCATCGTTCTTTCGTTGCCGTACAGCCGAGTTCACGAGGAGGGTGAGTGCAATCCCGATATGTTGGCTCGCTTTACGACAATCGATGAGGAGGCCGATGAGGAGCTGGAAGATTAGCACAGAACAAGATATTTATAGAAAATTATAAATTTTAAACAATTATTGAGATATGGCACATCCTAAACACAAAGTCTCGTCTACCAGAAGAGACAAAAGAAGAACTCACTACAAGGCGGAGGTTCCGACCGTTGTAACTTGCTCGAACTGTGGCGCTGCGGTACTTTATCACCGCGTATGCCCCGAGTGCGGTTTCTACCGTGGTAAGCTCGCTATCGAGAAGAAGGTTGCTGAGTAGTTTTAGCAATTACGAGTAGAGAAAAAGACACTATTTCCGAATAGTGTCTTTTTTTTGCGAAAAAAAATGTATATTTACATCCGCAAGACATCTAAATTTTAGAAAATTATGTTGAAAATAGGTTTAGACGCAATGGGAGGCGACTTCGCTCCCGAGGCTGCAGTCAAGGGTGCCGTGATGGCCGTAAATGAGCTGGGAGCCGATAGCCATATTGTCCTCTTTGGCGACAAGGAGCAGATTGAGGCAATCCTTGCGGCGGAAAATTGTAATAGCGACAAAATTGAGATAGTACACACAACCGAGGTTATCGAGATGGGCGAACACCCCGCAAAGGCTTTCCAGAAGAAGGCCAACTCGAGCATTACCGTCGGCTTCGGATATCTGGCCAAGGGTCTGATCCAAGGCTTCGCGAGTGCAGGTAGCACAGGCGCAATGATGGTCGGATCGATGTTCGCCGTAAAGCCCATCGAGGGGGTTATCCGTCCCACAATCTCAACCGTTGTTCCCAACATCAAAGGCGAGCCGCTGATGCTTCTGGATGTGGGTCTGAACGTAGACTGCAAGCCCGAAGTGCTGTGTCAGTATGCGCTCATCGGCTCGATCTATGCAGAGTCGGTACTCGGCATAGAGAATCCCCGCGTAGCACTACTTAACATCGGCGAGGAGGAGGCTAAGGGCAATGCTCAGGCTCAGGCCACCTACGCACTAATGAAGGCCGAAGGCGAGCAGGGCAAATTCAACTTCGTAGGCAATGTTGAGTCGTCTTATCTCTTCACCGGCAAGGTGGCAGATGTTGTGGTTTGCGACGGTTTTGTCGGCAATACAGTTCTGAAGTTGGTTGAGGGCTTCTACCAGATCAATGCGCGTATGGGCGTAAGCAATCCCTTCTGGGCAGCGATGAACTACGAGAATGTAGGCGGCACCCCCGTGCTCGGAATCAACGCTCCGGTAACCATCGGACACGGCAAGTCTACTCCACTGGCAATCAAGAATATGGTGCTTGCTACCGAGCGCACCATCTCGGCTAACGTAACCGTCAAGCTGCAGGAGGCTTTCAAAGCGTAAGCGTGCCACAATAGAAGTAATGCGAGGTCTACCCTTTCGGTAGGCCTCGCATCTCTATTCACGGTATAGCTCCCAGCCGCGCTCCACGGCTCTACGCTCGGCCGGCACTCCATTCTCGAAGTGCGAAATGGCCGAGACTATCTCGATCATCAAGGCTCGGTTGGTAATATCTATCACATAATCTGGCGCCACGCCCGACCGCTCTGCCACAAAGCGCAGATAGGCCGAAGTCGGATTCTCCGAAGGCGGCGCATAGCGATCAATCATCTGGCGCAGGGTACGACACCCGTGGCGATGGTAGTAGGTGTAGAGCAACATAAAAATTGCGCGATATCCCCACTCCACACTCTCAAACTGTCGAAATTCGGGATCGCTACTCACCGCTCGCTCGCCCTTATAGCGCACTCTCGAACGGCGTATATTGCCGGGATTGTTATTATCAAGGCCTCTACTCACCCTCCACCTCCTTTCTGATTCGGCGGCGCACATACTGCTTCAGCCATACAAACATCGGCGACTCCGAGAGCTGCGAGGCGTTTTCGAGGAAAGACCAAAACTCCACAGCACAGGTAAATCCCGTAAAGATCTTGGCCAGGTTGAGCGACATAAAGTCCAACACACAACTCTCCACCAACCACGACATTGCGATTGCAACGATAACAAATCCGAGTTTGAGTACCGTGCGCCACGCCTCGTGGCTCTCAAAAAACCACCTCTCACCTTGGCGGCGTGCACGGGCGCGGCTCGCAGCCACACCCGTAATAAAATCCACCGCCACGAACGTCAGGGCACAGCCAATGAGTGGTGCAATCGGCGAGAAGAGCGACACCGCCCCGACAATCGCAATATTAAAGAGTCTGGACAATGTTTCCATCGGTGCTGCAACGGTTTAAGATATTTCCCGAGGGGTTGTACTCGGGGAACTGCGCTGAATTTTCATTTAGGTAGCGGCTCATTCGGTGCTGCAGGGTGCGAGCCTTCTCGCGCAAAGAGCGTTCAAGACGCTCAACTTGGCGATCCGACGGCGATTTGAGCGTAGACGACGATGGCACGCTCACCCCAAATCGCCCACTGCGAGCCACCATCGAGGGCAACATCTGCAGACGTGTGCGCAGCGCCACAACCGGCGCCACATACTCCTCGCAGAACTCTGCATATCCTCCTGCGAGCATCGCTTCGTACATCTCGGCTCCGACAACCGCCACGATGTGACGCTCCTCGGCCACGGCAATATCTATGGTCGGGATAGAGTCGGCATCAATGCTCTCGCCATCACAGAATGCGAGAGCTGCCACCTTTTCGGGGGTAATGAGGGTCTGTTTCATAACTATTTAGTCGATACTTGTAATATTATACTTGGTTATTTGCGCAAGGTAGTACTGCTGTTTTTCATCCTCGGGGTCGTACTCCAGGCCATCTGCCTTGCGAGCCTCCCACACCTTCATATAGATAGGTTTCGAACGGGTGGGTGGGCGATTTATGATCTGCAACGACGAGGAGTCGACGCCCATAACATCGTGCAGAATCGAGCATATCGGCTCAAGCAACTCGGCCTGCTCGGCCAGAATTACTGTATTGAGAGCGATCTCGTACTCGTGCAGTATTCGCTCGGAGTTAAAGCCCGACGAGTAGTCCAGACCGCTGAGCGAGCGGAACCACGAATGGGCCACAACTATATCGGAGGTAGCCTGGTCGTGCAGTTGCTTCCAGTCGCCATCGTTCTGCGAGGCGAAGGGGATAAATCGAGAGTGCTCCTCCTCGCTTCCGTTGCGGACCATAAACATCACCTGTCCCGGATTTCCGCCAAACTTCTGCTCGGCAGTACGAACGATGCGCTCGGCTTGTTGCTCATCATCAGAGGCTCCATCCAGAATCATCACACCCGAGAGCTGGAACGAATTATCCAGACGCGAAATGTTCCACTTATCGGTTTTGTAGGCGATAGCCGAGACGTTCAGACCGGCAATGTAGGGCGGTACTCCGTAGTGGTCGAACATCGGCTCGTAATCCTTATAGTGCACCATTGCACGCAGCGTTCCGTCGGCCTGCTCCTCAAAGTTGGGATAGAGCGGCAGGCTCACTGCCGAGTCTACATCGAACTTCGACCAATCGTGATGCAGAAGAATATGCCTATTATCCTTGGCCACACGGCAACGCGATGCATCCTGGTGGTGCAGCGAGAGGAACGAGCGCTTCGGATTGGTCACAATCTCCAAAAAGGCATTTCCAAAGAGTGACTTATCGAAGGCCAGCTTGTTGAGCACCTGACGCAACGATTCACCCTCGCCATTCACCGAGGCGACAAACTCCCCGAGCAGATACTCCTCCGGATCGAATGTAAACCCCTTGCCCGAGATGTAGTCGGCCTTATCGTTGATTATTCGGCGATGGGTCGCCGAGCGGCGCGACATAAGTGACAGGGCCGAGGGGAAGAGGTTGTCATCACCCCATCGCCAGAACTTGTCGTTCTCGGAGCAGAGTCGTCCCAGCGAGATGTAGGGATCGACCTTATTGCCAACGGTTGCAATTTGTGTCTTTTTAACTTTTTCCATAGAGATAACTTATTGATTGATTATACACTCAGCCGCGGCAGAGGTGTCGATGCTCTCAAGTTGAAGAGTTACGGTTGGCTGATCCGAGGGTGCTCGACCCGACGAAGTCTCGACCTGAGAGATGCGGAGCGGTTGCTGCGCTCCGAAGCGTGCGGAGTATCCGACCAGCAGCTGACGCCCATCATTCAGCGTCACCAGAGCACATAGCCCTCTCTGCACAGCCTCGCGCCGGAACTCCGCCTCGAGCCACGCACCCCCAAGATTGCGATCGGCCACGAGTCGCAGAGTATGCTTCACCGCAACCATACCCTCCTCGAAGCTGAATGTTTCATCAAACGAGGAGCGATCCTCAAGCAACAAGCACGACATCACCGCACCCTCGTCGACAAACATCAACTTAGTACACTGCGTTGCATCTGCCGCAAATCTCACCACCGAGAGATTGTTCGCCGCAAATAGCTCGACTGAGCGTACTCCTCCCACCGGTTTTCGGTGGGAGGATGTTTGCGAACTTCTCTTCATTCTACTATGCGTGACCCAAAGAGATCAACTGCGAATCGATAAAGTCAGCCGTAGCGAGGAAGACGGCTCGCTGACGGTTCTCCATCTGATCGGGATTGTACCACATTCTCACCTCTGCATTGGGATAGTCCGAGGTGTTGAGCACCAAAATCAGGTTGCGGCGGTCAGTCAGCAAGCACTGATTTGCATCGAGCTGATTACCCTCCAGCATCTCTGCCGAGATACCGATATCCACCAGCGGAATACCACGATAGTAGAGTGTAGTATAGCCCTCGGTGCAGTTCTGAGCATTGTTCTCGAGAGCCATCTGATAGACATACTCCTCGTATGCACGATAGAAATCCGATGTTACGAAGAAGGCCAACTCGCCATCCTTCTTGAGCGCCTTAAGCACCTCTGAAGCACCGTTCCACACTCTGCTGAGAGCCTCAGCCACATTCGATGAATCAACGCCATCCGAGAAGGTGATCATATCGCGGCTTTCGTCCTCATAAGTGGCGTGAGCCTTGAAGAGAATGCCATCGAAGGTGCTGTATCCATCCGTAGCGTTAGTGTTGCCGATCCAGGTTGTAATACGCAAGCTGTCGGCGATAGCCTTCTTGAAGATCTCGGTCTCGGCCATCTCAAGGTCGGTGCCCGTAAGATCCTGAAGGTTTACATCTGCACGAGTGGTAATGTGCTCGTATACCATAGCATAGTAGTCCGATGCGCTAAATGCAGACTCAGCCTTCACGGCACCCAGATCGAGCGTTTTGTACTGCTTAATGGCTGCCGAGCCACCCTGCCAACCCGCCTTGTAGGGTTTGAGCACATTGTTTGCCGAGCTCCAGAGGTGGATCGTGGTCGGTGTCGGCATATTGTAGAGGACGCGAATGCCCTGCTCCTGCACGCCGTTTTCGGCTACCAACGGACGGAAAAAGAGATTTTCAAGGTCGTTACCTGAATAGAGTTTCGAATTTTCAATTAAAGCCATAATTTCTTAAGTGTTAGTTTGTTGGTAAATTTTATTGGTTAAAATCGTGAAAATGAACGAGCATCAGCTGCATAGGCCTCCTCGTTCGCTGTACGTCGCACCTCTCCCGAGATTGAGGGATCTTCTTTAGGTTTCGTTCTGCTCGGCTCGGCCAGACTCTGCCCCTCACGAAAGGCGATGAGCGAGATTACGGGCTTGGCACTCCCCTCTTGCAGATCGGGGTGCAGAACGTTTCGGTCCACCACATCCGGCTCTCCCTGACGCTCGATGCCGAGTCGCGAGAGGAGTCGCGAAATACCATCTGTCACAGCGGCAACTACCGAGGCGTTTCTCTGCTCGGGTTTGGCCACATCGCTGATAATCTCATCAGCCAGGCCGGCAGCCACCACCTCCTCGGGCGAGAGCCAGCGACCATCACCGCCATTTTCACCCATCAGAGCCTCAAACTCCTCCACCGTGCGATCTGCTCTTGCAGCATAAACCTCAGCCAGACGACGATCGGTCTTGCGCAGCAGGTCGGCCTTTGCCTCCATCTCGGCGGCATTACCCTCCGAGGAGCAGATTGAGTTATGGATTAGATAGAGTGCATTTGCCGAGATCTGGCGACACCCCTCGCTTGCCGCCTGTGCGATGATTGTTGCCGCCGAAGCGGTGTAGCCATAACAACGAGTCACGATATGCGCATCAAGCGAGCGGAGTGTATCGTGTATGAGCAGAGCGTCATTCACATCACCACCTGTCGAGCGGATATTGACTACAATCTCTGGTGTGGCGATATTGGCAATCTTCGCCACCTTGTCCTTAAATTTTTCGTAGGTCGTAACTCGACTCGAGGGGTCATCGAACTGCCACTCCTCAGGCACTCCGATCGTACCGTCGATATCGATGTAACACACCTCGGCCGCATTACGAATGTTGATTTCTGATTGCATAGTAAGTTTTAATTTTTCTGATATATTAGAGCTCTGACCTTCTCGTAGGAGCAACCCATCTTGTCGGCCACCAGCACCATCGCATCGCAACGTCCCATCCCCGACTCGTAGAGCCGATCCACCTCTCGGCGGATCATTCGCCTCTCGATGGCGCGCTTGTCAAGCAGTTGAGGGTGGTGCAGATACTCAAGCGTAGAGATCTTTGAGCTCGAGGAGATCTCTTCTGCCAGCGCCGAGACAATGGTTGCAATTTGTGGTGAGTTACTCATAACAGGGTGCAATTTGAGAGAAGAGACACTTTGCCAACGCCCGCTCCGCATCGTACGACTCAATGGCGTGCAACCTAAAGAGCCGTTCAACGCCATTGATACTCAGCGCAAATGTCGAGCGAATTGACGCAGCTCCCGCAGCCATACGGAACAGATTGGAGTACTCGTCAGGAAAGATCCTAATTGAAAGGCTCACCTTTCGTCCCTTTACCTCCTCGTCAAATTGTCGGTCGTAGTAGGAGTGCAACCCCTCACACCCGTCACGATCCTCGAAGCAGAGCGAAAATCCGTTGCGATACTCATCGCCGGCGAAGTGAAAGGCCGCCAGCGGATAATTCTGCCCGCTGTAGGGATACCCCCAACGCTCGCCGTCGGGGAGGGGATGCATTCCGACAAATCGCACGATACGGGCCACCGTATTGCCCCACTCGGCCTGCTCCTCCTCCGAGCCTTGCTGCATCACCTGCGCCGACTCCGCATTGGCATATCCTCCCGCAAGCGAGAGCGTCGGCTGAAAGAGAGGATTGCGCAGCAACTGCTCGCCCTGAATCGTTCCCCATAACGAAGTGTCGAACGACCACTCTCCCATCTCGCTCTCTCGCTCCGAGTTGTAGCGCTGCACAGCCTCATCGCCCTTCTGATACCCTACCACACGGCGCTCGTGGATACCTCGAGCTATCTCCTCGATGAGAATCGGTTGCCCAAAATCTATGCGGTCACTCCAATCGAAGCGCTCATCTGAGAGCACAAAGTCGTTGTAGGGCTCGATGTAGACAACTTTTCGATGCTCGTCGGTGTAGATTCTCAAGTTAAACATCTGCCTTATGGCATCGAGCAGTGTCGCCTGGCGCACCCTCAACTGCGCTATATCGTCGAATGTCAGATGCGAGCCGTAGCCAATCGCCGATGTAAATATCGGTCGCAGGGTGGTGCCGGGCAGTAAGGTTAGCGACATCCCCGGATCAGCACCTTCGAAGTAGATCGTATCAAAATATTTGGTCGAGCCGGAGGTCATCTCCTCGGCCGGAGTTCGCAGGGTCAGTTCCGCCTCGGTCGAGCCCTCATACTCCACATAACCTTCGTAGAGCGCCCAATCATCCTGACACATCTCGTAGGCCGAGCTACCCTTCTTTGCACGCAATAGCGCAACCTCCTTCGCCCTCTCGATATCCTGCGGCGAAAGTACAATGGCCGTATTTGAAGTTATATCTGCCCAATCGAGCCACTCTCTGCCAACCCTATAACGCAGTCGATAGTCAAACTCTGGCGAGTAGTCAAAATTGACAAATCGGTAGTTAAAATCGGGATACAGCCCTCCTCGGCAATCCTTGAAGCGGTTTGTCAGCTTGAATGGGAAGCTCACCCCGTTATCCAGATAGAGCATATCGAAACTGTGGAGATGTTCTCTGCTCTCAATTCGATAGTCGCAAGCGAACTTCAACACAAACTCAAAACCCACATTGACATTCGCTACCGGTCGAAAAACAATCGCTCCATCCTCATCCAACGCCAGCGATCCACTCTTCGAGAAGTAGGGAGTCGAGACCACCTGCCCATCCTCGCCGATAATCTCAGGAGTGAAGGTATCCACAATATTGCCCAACGAGTTGGTGGCAACGGCTGGCGATAGGTAGACTCTACCCGCATAGTTTGCCTCTGCAGTCACGCTGGTGGTTCGACCCGCCAAGAAATCCATCTTCTCCATCTTCGAGTCGAGATCCGTCAGTGAGTATGCCCCGCTGATGTAGAGCGAGCGGAACTCCTCGCTCTCGAAAAAACGACTCTCAACCCTGTAGCCCGCCCCCTCAAAGATCTTTCGGCAGAGAGCATCTACCGAGATGAAGGGGTGATAGTCCTCCGATGTCAAGATTGTTTCGGGCGTTGCTGAGATGGTCTGGCCGTTATGGAGTTGATGGTCTGGGCGCTGCACCGGCAGGAACTTCACGGGAGAGTCCGAGATCCAACTATCGCAAATATCAGCCATATCGAGTATCGCCGAGTAGTCCAATCCGATAAGGTTAAACATCTGTCTGCTGGCCTGCTCTGCCCACTGCGTTGCTCCTCCGACAATCTCCAATCGGTAGAATGTCTTCCCATCCGTCACCTCAACCCCATCGAAATAGGCCGTACCGACAAACAGCTCTGCACCATCCGCCTCGATACGCGCCGTGTGCATACTCTCGTTAAAACGCTCGGCGCTCTGCCAATCAGCAGCATTACAGAAGAGCCTATCGCTTTCGGGCGTGGAGGGGAGTTTGATCCTAATGTGATGACCTTCGCGGCTGCTGTCAATCTTCGCCAGGTTGTCGTGGTGATACTTCGGCAACGAGAGATCCGAGAGCTCCGCCTCATAGGGGAGCGCATCAATAAATAGCCTTATCATAGCGCCAACCCACCTCCTCTCGACATCTGAACCTCCACCTGCAAAGAGTTCAGAACACCGCCATATCGCACCACACTCTCGGTCGAGAGAACATCAACCTTCTCGCAACGACCATCCTTATCGATCCACACGAGTTTCGAGGCGAGAATCTCGCCAAGACTCTCCATCTCGCTCGCTGTTCCGTAATCAGATATAAGCGTACGGACCACCTGCGCTCGGCTATGGGTTGTTCTCATCCCCTCTCTCCCCTCGACCCTATGCTTCTCGACAAGGCTGCGACGTGTGCGACATATCGGGAAGGTGTAGAGCTGCAACGATCCATCTTCGGCCACCCATATCAGACGTGTCGAGCCCTCGATCTTCGGCACGATATGGTAGCTCTGATAATAGAATACGCCCTCAATATCCACCTCTACCAAGATGCTATCGACATCAGCCGAGATCTGTGAGGGTGCAATCTTCAAGATCTGCAGCTCAGGCATCGCCTCGATCGCCATAGAGATTGTATCGATCACCTCCTCGCCGGCATAGCTATCGATAAAAGCACTACCGCCATTCGGGGCATAGACGATGATGTAATCACTCTCCCCCTGCGAGAGATTTTGCGATTTCAACGTGGTCTGGAAGAGAGTGCCGCACCCCGACTCCACACGGTAGGGCGAGAAGATTCTCTCATCGGAGCTCACTCCATCCACCTCGACTATAATCTTGGCAAACAACCCCTCCGCCACCGAAAGCAACGCCTCATTGCCAACCGAGCGATAGTCGAGGCAGCGAGCAATATAGGGCTGAATATCCACTACCGCACTCTGCCGATTGTAGAGTCGCTTGATAGCGAGGGTTTCAGAGCGAGTCGCATCGATAATCTTCACATCCACCACCTGCCGCTCCTCCTCCAGATCGAAGTGATAGAGCAACGGGGCGGTTATCGGTGCATAGTTGTCAGGTATTGATGTAAAAATCATAATGTTTGTTTTTAGAAATATAAAACTGCTTTTGCACGTGCTGTCTGCGAGATCTCTCCGTGGGTTGTTAGTGCATACTCCCTGGGGGTTATGTCAAGCTCATCCACCACGATCACCTGCTCATTCTCGGAGAGCTCCGAGCAGATATCCAACAGATCAGACTCCATCTTCTCCCAAAGTAAGCACCTCTCCTCGGTGCTGAGTTTTGCCGAAAGGCCCAAAAGATGTAGTGTAAAGTTGTAGGATATCCGTCCGTGACCTCGACCTTCGACGCTGGCGACGGTTGGAGGCTCAAGCACCGCAGCCGGGAAGCTCTTCACCTCTGCGATGCGATTTGCAGGCAGCAGGTAGAAGTGGTATCCGAGCGAAGATGACAGAGCTCGCAGCGCACATTCGAGTTGTGCGCGATTCATTGTTGAAAACTTTGTTAATTGTTTATTAAAAGATGTCGATAACGACCACGAAGACAAGCATCAGCTGTTGATTTTCAGAAATTTCGACTTGTCGATAACTTTATGAACAATTCGTACGCCACTGTTCATAACTAAGATTTTTCGTCGTTTGACAGTGCAAATATATAATGCCGAATACCCCCTTGTCAAGCCCTCAATGCATTTTTTCTATCATTTTTAGAAAAATTACAGCAATAAAAACGACGTTATTGGCATCATTTTCAATAAAAATCGTTATTTTTGCAAGGATAAAGAAATTCTGAACTCTATGGACGATGGCAGTTGTACCCAAAATAGTAGCAGTGTCGTATCTCAATACGATACCATTCGTCTATGGTATCGAGCACGAAGGTAGCCTCCGTGCCGACCTTACATTGGCTCCACCTGCCGAGTGCGCAAGGCTCTATATGGAGGGTGAGGCCGACATCGCTCTGCTCCCCGCAGCTGTCGTTCCGCAACTCAAATCAACCGAAATAATCACCGACTACTGCATCGGCGCAGTTCACTCTGTCCGCACAGTCGAGCTTATGAGCAACAGCGAGATTAAGGATATCCGTCGAATCTTCCTCGACGCCCACTCGCGCACATCTGTTCAGCTTCTGGGCTACTTGGCAAAGAATGTCTGGAGAATCGACCCCGAATGGTGCCCGCTTGACTCTTACGAGAACCTGGCTGCCGAGGCTGCCGAGGGCGATGCCTTCCTGCTTATCGGAGATAAGGTCTTCGACAACGAGGGCACGTTCCGCTACTCTTACGATTTGGCCGAGGCTTGGCAGGGTGCAACCAAGCTCCCCTTCTGCTTTGCAGTCTGGGTAGCTCGCAAGGGAACTCCCTACTCGGTCATCGACTCACTGCAGCAAGCCCTCACCTTCGGTATCGAACACACCTATGAGGCTATCCTCGAGTATGGTTACGGCGATAGAGAGTATGCATACGAATATCTCACACACAATATAGACTTTCTGTTCGACGAGCAGAAGCATAAAGCCCTGCGAAAGTTCTGGAACTCAGGCATTAAGGTCGAGCCCAGAGCGAACCCGGGTTGAAGAGCACCTCTGTAACGCGGAGAGAGCCGACTGCGCTCCCGTTACACTCCGAACGGTGAGGGAGTCGGTCAATCTTCCCTAACCGCAAGCAGCCGCAAGGTAAGCGGCAATCAGCCTAAATAGTAGGATTTATAAAAAAGAGGTGTGCAAATATGATTACAATTTACCTAAAACAATACAACAAGATTATCCGCAATGCCGACGTAGAGCTCTTCGAGGAGTTGGGCTACGACGACATCTTGTGGATTGATATGATTACCCCCTCGATCAAGGAGCAGAAGGCGGTAGAGAACTTTATGGAGATCAGCCTCCAGACCAAACAACAGGTCGAGGAGATCGAGTCTACCTCAAAATACTCCGAGAGCGAGAATGCAATCATCTCCAACTCGAACTTCTTCATTCCCACGGGAGATTCGTTTGTCGTTGAGCCTGTGTCGTTTATCATCTCGAATGAGGGTGTGCTGGTCTCGGTGCGTAATGCCGAGTTCCGGACCTTCCGCGAGGCCGAGAAGCGCCTGCAGATGAACTACCGCAGCTACTCTACGGGCTACCACATCTTCATCTCACTACTCGAGGTGCGCATCGACTTCGATGCCGACCTTGTCGAGATGATCACCAAGCAGGTTGCCTCGCTGACCAAGGATCTCCACACCGAGGATAGCATCGACAAGGAGGTACTGCTCCGCATCAGTGCCTTGCAGGAGAGCACAATGTTGCTGCGCGAGAATATCTTCGACCGCCAGCGCGTACTCTCGGGTATCTTGCGAAGCGAACGCTTCCCGAACGATATCTACCCGCGACTGCAGTTGATGATTAAGGACGTTAATTCGCTGATCAACCACGCCGACTTCAGCTTCCAGCGTCTGGACTATATTCAGGATACGGCACTCGGTCTTATCAACATCGAGCAGAACGAGATTGTAAAGATCTTCTCGGTGGCAGCCGTTATTTTCCTCCCTGCGACACTTATCGCAAGTATGTACGGAATGAACTTCAAGGTTATGCCCGAGCTGGATTGGGCTCTGACCCTCTCGAACGGATGGACCATTCCTCTCGGCTATATCTTTGCCATCTTCCTTATGGTGCTCTGCTCGGGACTTACGATGTGGTACTTCCGCTACAAGAAGTGGCTGTAAACTAATAAAATCAAAATACGAATAATGAAAAAATTCTTCGCATTCCTTGCCCTGATACTCATCTCGGCATCAACACTCTTCGCCCAAACTTCGCGAGAGGAGATAATCGCTGACATCAACCGTGCAGGTGGAGTCTATTATGGCTACACCACTCCTACCGAGAACTACACCCCCGCACCGAAGGGTTTCGAGCCGGTCTACATCTCGCACTATGGTCGCCACGGTGCTCGCTATATGACCCACGATTATATGTACGACTACCCCGTGAATGTACTCAACAAGGCTCACGCTGATGGCAAGCTCACCGAGTATGGCGAGGATGTGCGCCGCCGAGTTTTGGAGGTCTACGCTGTTTCAGAGCGACGTGCCGGCGAGCTCACACAGAAGGGCATCCGCCAGCACGAGGAGATTGCGACCCGTATGGTTCAGAACTTCCCTGAGCTCTTCAAGCAAAAGGGGCTGCAAGTTGATGTTCTCTCGTCGGTATTTCCGCGTTGCCTTATGAGTATGGCGGCATTCTGCGACGCACTCAAGACCCAGAATCCGACACTCAAGATCACTCGCGACGCCTCAGATGCAAAGATGGAGCAGATTCACAACCTCAAGCCCGATTGGAACCCCACTCTTCCCGAGGATATCCTCAATGTTGTCGCCGGCACCAACACCATCTGGCGTCAGAAGGTCCTCGAGTACGACAAGAAGTATATCGACCATTCGCGTGTTCTGAACAACCTCTTCAACGATAAGGAGTATATCCGTACAGCAATTAAAGGAGTCGATTTCTGGCGTTACCTTGCAGAGTTGGTCGTAAATGTTCAGTGCCTTGATATCGAAGTCAATCTCTACGATGTCTTCACAACCGATGAGCTCTACGAGCATTGGCGCACCGAGAACTTCGCACACTACGCAAAGTTTGCTCGCTACGTCTACTACCCGATGATGACCCAGGTCACCAGCAAGATGCTTAAGGCCATAATTGCGCAGATCGACAAGGACCTCGCAGCCGGCACTCCAAGTGTTTCGCTTCGCTTCGGCCACGACACCTGCATCTTCGCAATCTCTCCGATGATGGGTCTGCCCGGCTGCTGCGTTTCGACTACCGACTATGACACCATCAACGAGAAGTGGCGCAACTACCAGATCGCCCCGATGGCTGCTAACTTGCAGATGATCTTCTACCGCAAGAAGGGTAGCGACGAGGTTCTGGTTCGCGTAATGCATAACGAGAAGGAGGTAATCTTCGATATCGAGAGCAAGACAGCGCCCTACTACCGCTGGGAGGATCTTAAGGGATATTGGATCCACAATATGAACAACACCCTCTAATACCCCTCTTCAGATGAAACGAGCCCTTATCCTACTATCCGCACTTCTTGTCGGAGTGCAGACCGCCGCTGCGTGGGGAACTTTTGGTCATAAGGTCATCGTCGAGATAGCCAAGCGTCACATCTCAGAGCAGACCAAACGCAATATCGCCAAGTATATGCCATATAATATGTGCGATGACGCTCTGTGGATGGATGACCACCGCTACGACGAGCCTATTAAGTACACCACGGCGTGGCACGTTTATAATGTAGACGAGAATTATCAGTACGACCCCAACCCGCGACTCTATAAGGGCGATGCAATTCACGCACTGAAGGTTGCGGATTACA
Source organism: Alistipes sp. (assembly GCA_017630245.1). Classification (GTDB taxonomy): domain Bacteria; phylum Bacteroidota; class Bacteroidia; order Bacteroidales; family Rikenellaceae; genus Alistipes. Next base: position 22,427 of record JAGBVQ010000222.1, read on the forward strand.
ACCTGAGCAAGTATCGCGAGTTGAGCGATAGTGCCGTGCTGATGAATCTGCGTATGGTACTCCACTTCGCAGGCGATATTCACTGCCCGACCCACTCATACGTTCCCGGTCCGCGTTGCTTCTGGCCCTGCGAGTTGAATGGCAAGAAGATCAAGGAGTTCCACGGCGTATATGACGCTATGCCCGCTTGGCTCCACCCCAACAAGAGCATCGAGCAGGCCGCGACCGAGCTGGACAATGCCCGCAAGAGCGAGATCAAGCGCATACAGCGTGGCTCGTTGCACGATTGGGCTCACGATATCGGCAAACGTAATGCTGTGATTTACGAGTGGAACGAGCATAACCGCAAAGTCCTCGACCCGAATACCATTGAGCTCTCACGCGATTTGGTCAATCTGGAGATGCGCAACGCAGGCTATCGCTTGGCCTATCTGCTCGATAAGTACTTCGGCAAGTAGCCCCCGCATATAGAGATAGAAAATGGTGTCCAACCGTCGGTTGCGACACCATTTTTTTATTTAGCACCAATTCCTTCGCAACGGGAATTCATAGTGCGCCGCTATTTTTGTGCGTTGGGCAGAGGCGAGAAACCGCAGTTTACTTGAGGTAAATGAGGATTTCGAGCTCAAGGCAGATGCCAAAAGAGCCTTGTTATAAAGATCCGACCAAAAAAAAAGGTGTGCTCCTACGGAACACACCTTCTTTGAAAGTTGTATCGTTTTGTAACGACTACCAGCTTGCCTTCTTCACGCCCGGGATAAGACCGTTCGAAGCCATCTCACGGAACTGGATACGGCTGATACCGAAGGCACGCATATATCCTTTGGGACGTCCGGTGAGGGAGCAACGATTGTGAAGGCGGCAAGGAGCGGAGTTTTTGGGAAGCAAATCAAGTGCAGCCCAATCGCCGGCTTCTTTGAGA
>JAGBVQ010000223.1 GCA_017630245.1 Alistipes sp.
CAGTTCCCTTATTTATTGTTTCGATACGGGTAATTCACCGCCCTGCTCCTATCTTTTTTTCGGCCAAAACAGGGGCTTCGATTCCGTACTACAAAGATAAAACTTTTTTTGTTTGCAGGAAAATTCGACAAGCGCGGCTCTTTTATAAATTATTTTTATATATTTGTAGTGTCTAATAAGCACAACCATTATGACTATAATCCAACTTGAGTATCTGTTGGCGGTGGCCAACTGCGGTAGTTTTTCATTGGCGGCGGAGCACTGTTTCGTAACGCAGCCCTCACTCTCGATGCAGATTAAGGCTCTGGAAGAGGAGCTTGGAGTGGTACTTCTCGACCGCTCGAAGAAGCCCGTAATCCCGACTGAGGCGGGCGAAGCGGTACTGGAGCAAGTCCGCGAAACACTCAAAGAGTATAACTCTATCCGTGAGGTAGTTGCAGAGATGAAGGGCGAGATCTCGGGCAAGTTACGCTTGGGCGTAATCCCGACCATTGCACCCTACTTGCTACACAAGTTTATCCCCGAATTTGTGCGCCGATATCCGCACGTTGAACTCGAGATTCGCGAGATGGTAACAGCCGATATTATCGAGGCTCTAAACAAGGATCGTATCGATGCTGCAATCGTTGCAAGCGGCACCTGCCCCGAAGGAATTATCGAGCACGATATGTTCAGCGACCGCTTCTTCCTCTACGTTTCTCCATCGAATCCGTTGTACGAACGCTCGAACGTTCGCATCGAGGATATCGACCTGAACGATTTGATTCTGCTCTCGCCCGGAAACTGTATGCGTGACCAGATCCTGGAGCTATGTCAGGCACGTCGCGAGTCTATGTCGAACTACAGCTTCGAGTCGGGAACCATTGATACTCTGATGCGTTTGGTCGATTGCACGGGCAACGTAACCATCATTCCCGAGATGGCTCTGGAGTATATCCCCACCGAGCGCAGAGGTCAAGTTAAGACTCTGGCCAAAGGCGCAACCTCGCGCAAAATCGCCATCGCCGTGCGTCGCACCTACGTCAAGACCTCGATTATTCAGGCCCTGATGCAGACCATAATGTCCTCTGTTGCAAAAAGGGTAAAGTAGTACCATTTTTCGCCAAATAGCACCGCAAAAGAGGGCTTTTAGTACAAAGTGAATTGATAAATCAATTCTTATTACTATATTTGCAGATTAGAAGAATATATTTTTTATACAAAACAGACTATGAGCGACAATCAGAAATTGATAGAGACTATCGTCGAAGCCATTGACGATAAGAAAGGTAAGAATATTGTATCATTGGATCTCACGGAGTTCGACGGAGCAATTTGCTCACACTTCGTTGTGTGTAATGCCGACTCGACCACGCAGGTTTGTGCCATTGCCGACAGCATCGAGGAGAAGATGCTCACCACCCTTGGCGAGAAGGTTTGGCGCATCGAGGGTCAGCAGACAGGTCTGTGGGTAGCGATGGACTACGTTGATGTGGTAGTACACATCTTCCTCACAGAGTTGCGCGACTTCTATCGCCTCGAGGAGTTGTGGGCAGATGCACCGATGGTAAAATATGAGTTTGAAGAGTAATATCTATGTCAAAGCAGAAAAAAAACGGAAATAAACCTATCTCTTTCCGCCCCAACATAATGTGGTTTTGGGCGATGATCCTCATTGCCATCATCGCAACGTGGGCTATGGGCGACAGCAACACCAAACCCATAGAGTCCGACTGGAATACCGTCGAGCAGATGGTCCTCGAAGGTCAGGTCGAGAAGATTCTGGTCGAAAATAAGGAGAAGGCCTATGTCTTCCTACATAAGGGTGTCGTGGAGCAGTACCGCGAGGATGAGAGTCAGAAACAGTTGCAGAAGATGCCCGCCAAAGGGCCCCAACTTATCTTCAACATCGGCTCGGTAGAGCTTCTGCGTCAGGATTTGGATGCAGCAGAGAGCCTTTCGGGTAACAAGGTAATTCTCGCCTACGAGAAGAGTGAGGGTGGATGGTTTGATATCCTAATCAACGTATTGCCGTGGCTCTTCATTATCGGATTTTGGATTATTATGATGCGCGGAATGCGTGGCGGTGGAGCCGGCGGCGGCAATATTATGAACGTAGGCAAGGCTCGCGCGCAGGTATTCGATAAGGAGAATCAGAAGAGAGTAACATTCAAGGACGTTGCAGGTCTGGAGGAGGCGAAGGTCGAGATTATGGAGATTGTCGACTTCCTCAAGAAGAAGGAGAAGTATATCGAACTCGGAGCAAAGATTCCGAAGGGTGCGCTTTTGGCAGGTCCTCCGGGAACGGGTAAGACACTGCTCGCGAAGGCTGTAGCCGGCGAGGCAAATGTGCCGTTCCTCTCAATTTCGGGTTCGGACTTTGTGGAGATGTTCGTAGGTGTTGGTGCATCGCGTGTGCGCGACCTCTTCGACCAGGCAAAGCAGAAGGCTCCCTGTATCCTCTTTATCGACGAGATCGACGCTATTGGTCGTGCTCGTGGCAAGAATGCAGGCTTCTCGGGCAACGACGAGCGTGAGAATACCCTCAACCAGCTGCTGAC
>JAGBVQ010000224.1 GCA_017630245.1 Alistipes sp.
GGAGCCGTCGGCATACCGTACTGTGCGAACTGTGCAGCAGCGAATACCTTAGCCTCCTCGGTTGCCTCCTCAGCAGTTACATTGAGCTCCAAGCTCGTGATGAAGTGCTTCTGGAGGTAGTTCCACGAGAACATCTTAACGAAACCGTCGAAGTCCTTCTCGATATCCTCCATAGTGAACTTACCCTCGTTGATTACATACAACCAACGCTTAAGGAACTCGGTCGGCATCTCAAGCTGAGCCTTCTCGAGAAGGTAATCACGCAGCTGGAGAGTGAAGAGGTAGTCGCTCTCGTGCGAAAGCTCGCGCTCGATCTCTGCATCAACAAATGCGTCGAGCTGCTCCTCGTTAGTCACATCACCTGCAGGGAAAGCCATCTTGAAGAACTCCTCGTTGAGCTCGGGGTTAGCAAACTGGCGAATCTTTGTAATCTCGAGCGAGAACTCGGGGTTGATACCCTCCAACTCAGCCTCCTTAACACCGAGAATCGATGCACGCTGTGCGGGATTCTTGTAGAGCTCGTTTACGTTTACAGTGGTCTTGTAACCAACCTTCTTGCCGATGAAGGGCTTACGCTCCTCGTCGCTCATCGAGATAAGACCTACGTATGCCTCCTCGATGCGCATATCGCCATTATCGAGAGTTACGTTCAACGCCTCATCCTTCTTCACCTTCTCAACATCTACCAGACGGCCGAAACGACGGAGGTAGTTATCTTTGAAGTCGTTGTGCATCTTCTTATCAACCTTGATGCGGTTGTAGGTAATCTTATCCTTAGCCGAGAGATCGAGGTTCACTGCGGGAGCCTCACCAATCTCGAATACGAACTCGAACTCGGTGTTATTCTCGAAGTCGAAGTCACCCTGCTCCTCTGCGGGGATAACGTCACCAACGAAATCGATATTCTCCTTCTGGAGGTAATCGAATGCCGAGTGCGAAGCCAGGCGGTACGACTCCTCGGCTACTACGCCCTTGCCGTACATCTTCTTCACAATACCCATAGGCACCATACCCGGGCGGAAGCCAGGGATGTTAGCCTTACGCTTGTACTCACGGAGGGTCTTCTCGACTGCCTCACCATAATCCTTTTCATCAACCACAACGCGGATAAGCGATGCGTGCAACTCTTTTTGTTCTCTAACGATCTTCATAAGTCTTATATCTGTTTTGTTCGAATTTTCTCTCTTTGGGTAGGGCTCTTCATACGCCCATTCCACATCCAAATCGCCCCTTTCTGCCCCACTTTTTCGTCTCTTAAGCCGAAAAACGGTTTCATTAAGGCTCGAATTGGAGCGCAAAGGTAAGAATTTTCCGCAGATATAACAAATTATTACTACCTTTGTGACAATTATGAAGAGATTTTTAGCAACATTTTTTCTGATAAGCTGCTGCATCGGTTGTGGCGGCAACTCAAATGCACGCCAACACACCTCCCCCACACCCACCGAAGCTAAACGCTACGGATACGAAGTGGTGGCAACATATCCCCACCTTACAACCAGCTACACGCAGGGGCTGCAGTATGTGGATGGCCAGATGTGGGAGGGCACGGGACAGTATGGTTCATCGCGTCTGCAGCGCATCGATCTCACTACGGGCAAGGCCGAAATCTTCGCCGAGCTATCGGATAACGACTTTGGTGAAGGCATAACCATTCTGGATGACAAGATCTACCAACTCACCTGGACAAGTAATAAGGCCTACGTCTACGACCGCAATAATGGTCGTCGAGTGAAGATCTTCCGCTACTCGGGCGAGGGTTGGGGACTTACAACAGATGGTAAGAGACTCTATATGACCGATGGATCGGCACGCCTTTCGACCATCGATCCCGAGACATTCCAGCGCACCTCGTCCGTAACGGTAACGCATCTGGGCAAGCCCGTTCAATTCCTCAACGAATTAGAGTGGATCGAGGGCAAGATTTGGGCAAATGTCTACACCACCGACTACATCCTTATCATCAACCCCGAGACAGGTGTTGTGGAGGGCATAGTTGATCTTGAGGGCATACTTCCCGAGAGCGAATATACACCCTCGACAGATGTGCTGAACGGCATTGCTTACGACAGCGCAAGCAAGCGCATATTCGTAACGGGTAAAAATTGGAGCAAACTCTTCGAAATTAAGATTATAGAGCAGTGATTAACAACAAGATAAAAGAGGCTCTCCGCGAGCGAATTCTGCTGCTTGACGGAGGATTGGGAACGATGATTCAAGGCTACCGGCTCACCGAGGAGGATTTCCGAGGCGAGAGGTTTGCCTCGTGGGAAGGAAAGTTGCGCGGATGTAATGATTGCCTTGTGCTTTCACGCCCCGACATCATAGCCGAGATACACGAAAAATATCTTTCGGTTGGCGCAGATATTATATCAACCGACAGTTTCAATGCCAACGCCATATCGCTGGCTGATTACGGACTTGCGGAGTGTGCCTATGAGATTGCTCGTCGCAGCGCCGAGATAGCCCGTGAGATGGCTGATAGATTCACCACACGCAACCCTCAAAAGCCACGCTTTGTAGCCGGCTCGGTAGGTCCGACGAGCAAAACCTCGTCGATTGCCATAGATGTCGAAAATCCCGACCGACGCGAGGTCTCTTTCGAGCAGCTATCTAATGCTTATAAAGCTCAAATAGAAGGACTTATCGATGGTGGTGCAGATCTGATTCTGATCGAAACCATATTCGACACACTCAACACGAAGGCGGCCTTGTATGCCTTGCAAGATGTTTTGCATACGCGCGGGCGCGAGATACCCGTGATGCTCTCGGGTACACTCGCAGACACGAGTGGTCGTATGCTCTCGGGGCAGACCGTCGAGGCTTTCTATACCTCGGTAGCACACGCTGAGCCGCTCACTATCGGATTTAACTGTGCCTACGGAGCAAAACAACTGCTCCCATTCTTGGACAGACTCGCAGCGGTGAGCGACTACCCTATTTCAGCACACCCAAATGCCGGACTACCTAACGTAGAGGGCGGATACGACCAGAGTCCCGAGCAGTTTGCCGACGAGGTTGAAGAGTATATGCGCAGAGGCCTTGTCAATATCGTGGGAGGTTGCTGCGGCACCACACCTGAACATATTCTGCAACTCGCACAACGCATTAGCAAATACTCTCCTCGCCCCTTACCCGAGCGTAGCTACACGACACGTCTGAGTGGCCTGGAGGAGGTGGAGGTAACTTCCGATCGCAACTTTATCAATATTGGCGAGCGCACCAATGTTGCCGGCTCTGCGAAGTTCGCTCGACTCATCCGTGAGGGCAACTACGAGGAGGCTCTGACCATAGCTCGCGCACAGGTCGAAGCCGGAGCGCAAGTGGTTGATGTCTGTATGGACGACGGCCTCATTGACGGAGTAGAGGCTATGGGTCGCTTCTTGCGGTTGGCGGGAGCTGAGCCCGAGATTTCGCGCGTGCCGATGATGATTGACTCTTCGTCGTGGGATGTTCTGGAGGCGGGTATGCGACTGGTTCAGGGCAAATGCATTGTAAATTCGCTATCGCTCAAAGAGGGCGAACAACTCTTCTTGGAGCGTGCTCGCAAGGTACGTCGCTATGGAGCAGCAATGGTGGTAATGCTCTTCGACGAGCGTGGCCAGGCCGACACTTACGAGCGTAAGATTGAGGTTGCAGAGCGTGCCTATCGACTCCTTGTCGAGGATGGCTTCCCTGCCGAAGATATAATTTTCGATCCCAACATTCTCTCCGTTGCCACCGGTATCGAGGAGCATAACGCCTACGGCAAAGCCTTTATCGACGCCACACGCTACATTAAGGAGAATCTGCCACACGCTAAGGTGTCTGGTGGAGTGAGCAACCTCTCGTTCGCCTTTCGTGGCAATAATCGTGTAAGAGAGGCTATGCACTCAGCATTTCTCTTCCACGCCATAGCGGCAGGTATGGATATGGGAATCGTCAATGCACAGATGTTGCAGGTTTACAGCGATATCGAGCCGGAGTTGCTGGAGAGGGTCGAAGATCTCCTACTCTGTCGTAGAGGGGATGCCGCCGAGCGACTAACCGAGTATGCACAACAGATAGGCGCAACAACCGCCTCAGCAATAAAAGATGAGGATTTGTGGCGCAAAGCCTCAATCTCGGAGCGTATAGCCCACGCAATGCAACGTGGAATAACCGACCATATCGAGGAGGATACAGCCGAGGCGCTTCAACAGCTTGGCTCGCCGATGAAGGTCATCGAAGAGGAGTTGATGCCTGCGATGGAGCAGGTGGGCAAACTCTTCGGCGAGGGCAAGATGTTCTTGCCGCAGGTGGTCAAGAGCGCGCGAGTTATGAAGCGTGCTGTTGCTGTGCTCACACCTCACCTGAACAACGACTACTCCTACCACGGAGCCGGCAAGGTTGTTCTGGCAACGGTTAAGGGCGATGTTCACGACATCGGTAAGAATATAGTATCGTTGGTACTCTCCTGCAATGGTTACGAGGTTATCGACCTCGGCGTTATGGTCGAGGCCGAGGATATCGTACAAACAGCCATCACCGAGGGAGTTAATGCCATCTGCCTTAGCGGACTTATCACACCTTCGCTCGAGGAGATGCGCCGCGTGGCAACTCTGGCTGAGGAGCGAGGTTTGAGAATCCCGATAATTGTGGGAGGTGCCACAACTTCAGATATGCATACAGCCGTAAAGATCGCTCCGCTCTACTCGGGCATAGTGATCAATTCGCGCAATGCGGGCCACAACGCCAAACTTCTGGCCGATCTGACCGGAGCGGAACGTTTTACTACAGAGAAGAATATTCGTCAAAAGCAGCAGTCGCTACGCGAGGAGTTCGAGCGCGACAACAAACGACTAATCCCCATCGTAGAGCGCCGCAAGGAGCGCACGCCTAAAAAGGTGGAGGATATCATAACCCCCAACCACACAGGTCGTCTGGTATTCCCCGAGATTGATATCGAGCAGGTCGAGCCACTGATTGATTGGAATTTCTTCTTCTCTTCGTGGGGATTGAAGGGTCACTATCCAGAGATCTTCGACCATCCGCAGTATGGTGCTGAGGCACGCGAACTCTACAACAATGCACAGAAGATGCTCTCCGAGATTCGCAAAGATAAATCCCTTACGCTGCAAGGCGTAGTAGGTATTTTCCCCGCAGTGAGCCACAAGGAGGATATTATCGTCACCGACAAGAAAGGCCGCCGCCATACTCTGCCGATGCTGCGCAACCAGACCGAGGGAGAGGCTAACCTCTCGTTAGCGGACTATATCGTGGACGAGCGCACGGGCAAGAGTGACTATATAGGTTGCTTCGCCGTGACGGGTGGCGTAGGTCTAAAAGATCTACAAGAAAAGCTCTTTGCCGAGAGTGACGACGAGTACAACTCCATTATGGCCAAGCTCCTTGCCGACCGCCTTACAGAAGCCTTTGCTGAGGCTATGCACTCATTCGTAAGGCGTCAGATGTGGGGCTATGAGCAGGGAGAGCAACTCTCGCCCGAGCAGATTATTCGTGGCGAGTACCGAGGCAAGCGTATGGCCTTCGGCTACCCTGCATCGCCCGACCACTCGCTCAAGCGCGAGGTATTCGATCTGTTGGCAGTCGAAATGACAACATCGATGAAGCTGGGCGAGAACTTTATGATTACCCCCGAGGAGTCGCTCTGCGGATTGATCTTCGCCGATGCGGAGTACTTTTCGGTAGGTCGCATCGATACCAAGCAGATGCTAGACTACGCCCGTCGCAGAGGTATGACGGTCGAGCAGATTGAAAAACTTCTACCTAAAAACGTAAAGAGATGATTGTCGCAGACCTTATAACACAAACCGCAGCCGAGGGTGGTTGCCGCTTTGCCTTCGAGTTGTTACCTCCGCTCAAGGGCGATGGTACGCAGGGTGTATTCGGAGCTATAGACCATCTTGTCGAGTTCGACCCTGCATATATCGACGTAACCTTCCATCGTGAGGTGATGCATACGCAGACTCTTGCTGATGGCCGCATCGAGCGTCACGTTGCCCGTCGTCGCCCCGGAACGGTCGGCATATCGGCAGCAATACGCGAAAAATATGGCATAGAGACCGTACCTCATATTATCTGTGGCGGATTATCACGCTACGATATCGAGGATATGCTAATTGATATGGATTTCCTTGGGTTGCATAACGTGTTGGCTCTGCGTGGCGACAAGTCGCCCGACGAGGATTATTTCACACCTCATCCACAGGGACACGCCCACGCAATCGACCTTGTACGACAGATTATGGCGATGAATCGCGGAGAGTTTGTGGATGGCGAGGTTGAGCAGTGTCACCACTCGGAGTTCTCGATTGGCGTTGCGGGCTATCCGGAGAAGCACTCTGGCGCAACATCGATAGATGAGGATATCGCCTACTTGAAGCAGAAGGTGGATGCGGGTGCTCGTTACGTCGTAACCCAACTATTCTTCGACAATGCCAAATTCTTTGACTATCGTGAGCGTTGCCGCAAAGCTGGCATTAACGTACCCATCATTCCCGGAATCAAACCCTTTGCTGTGGCTCGCCACTTGGAGATCCTTCCCCGCATCTTCGGCACAGCCATCCCCGAGGAGCTGGAGCGAGAAGTGCGTCGATACATCGAAGATCCGAAGGCTGTGCGCGAGATTGGTTCAGAGTGGTGTATAGCTCAATGTCGTGAATTGAAAGCGGCCGGAGTTCCCGTGCTGCACTTCTACACGATGAGCCGCACCGAGGAGATTGCACGAATCGCTCGAGCTATATTTTAATTGATTAAAACAGTTACTGAGTTTCAACACAAATTAACGACCGATATGACACCGATAGAGTTTCGCAGAGAACTGCACCGCCACCCCGAGCTCTCGTTCCGAGAGGAGCGCACAGCTCAATTTATAGCCAAGGCTCTAACCAAGGCGGGTATCGAATTTCGCCCCATAGCCGGCACAGGCATACTCGCCCGCATCGAGGGTCGAGGTGATCTGCGAAAAGCGGTTGTTCTGCGCGCCGATATAGATGCGCTGCCCATTCACGAGAGAGCCAACGTGGAGTGGCGTTCCGAAAATGAGGGTGTAATGCACGCCTGCGGACACGATATTCACGCTGCAGTTCTCTATGGTGTGTTGTGCGAGCTCGCCCGCAATCACAACTTCGAGGGTACTATTTTCGGCCTATTCCAGCCGGGAGAGGAGTGTAACCCCGGAGGTGCATCGCTTGTGTTGGCAGAGAATCCCTTTGAGGGTTACGATGTATGCGCTGTTATTGGCGAGCACGTTGAGCCCAAACTCCCCGTTGGCACATTCGGATTTCGCGAGGGTAAATATATGGCATCGAGTGATGAGCTACGCTTTACGGTCAATGGCAAGGGTGGTCACGCAGCACTGCGTGCCGATTTGAAGGATGCAGTGGTGGCCGCAGCCGAGCTTATCGTGCGACTCAATGCAATGAACTCGGAGGATACCATTCTCTCTCTCGGCAAGGTGGAGGCCAACGGAGCGACGAATGTTATCCCCGACGATGTCTACATTGAGGGAACAATGCGAACATTCGATGAGACCGTGCGTCGCATATGCAAGGAGGAGATCGAAGAGATTGTGTCGGATATCGACTCGCGACACTCAACCTCGACTGTAGTGGATATTTCGCAAGGCTACCCCTGCGTAGTAAATGATGAGGATCTTGTCGAGGTTGCTCGAGAAGTGGCTGCAGAGCATTTCGAAGTTGTGGATCTCGATTTGCGACCCACGGCTGAGGATTTCGGTTTCTACACGCAGCGTTACCCCTCGCTTTTCTACCGCCTTGGTGTAGGAGGCTCGGGCGCCACGCATACATCCGAGTTTTGCCCCGACGAGAGGGCTATTGCAGTCGGCATAGAGTTTATGCTGCTACTCACACTTAAACTTTCAGAGAAAAATGGCAAAAAAGAGAAGTAAAAACATAAGAGTATCATTCGAACACCGCGCCTCATTCTTGGCGCAGTTGTTGCGCGAAATGCCCGAAAAGAGTTTCACGCTCAAGCATCTGGCAGCCGCATCAGGTGGCGCCGATCGTGATGGTCGTGATCTTACGAAGGCGATCCTCGATCGCTTTATCGAAGAGGGTATTGTAGAGTACACATCTCACAAATATCGCCTCTCGAAGAGCAATCTACCCCACTATGAGGGTACGGCTCAAATGACCGCTTCGGGCTCGATGTTCGTTACGGTCGAGGGGGTGGAGCAGGATATATTCATAAATCCTCGCAACACACGCACAGCACTCGATGGTGACCGCGTAGAGGTTGTTATCACCCACCACTCGCGCGGAGGCGGCTCACCCGAAGGCGAGGTTACACAGGTAGTGCAACGCAGCAACCGCACATATATCGGCATCGTGGAGATTCACTCCAAGGCGCTCGCCTTTGCACTGACCGACTCGCGTAAAATACCGGTGGATATAGCCCTTTCACGCAAGAAGTACCCCGCGCTCGAAGATGGACAGAAGGTTCTGGTGCGCGTGGCAGAGTGGTACGATGATGCAAAGTTACCGACCGGAGAACTGGTTGAGATTTTGGGTAAAGAGGGTGACAATGATACCGAGATGCACGCTATACTTGCCGAGTACGACCTCCCCTACCACTTTGACGAGAAGGTCGAGGCGGCAGCCGAGCGCATCCCTGCAAAGATTACCGAGCGTGACTACGCCGAGCGTAGGGATATGCGCGATGTGGTGACCTTTACAATCGATCCTGCAGATGCGAAGGATTTCGATGATGCGCTCTCGATCCGTCGTATCGGCAAGGATTCGTGGGAGGTTGGTGTTCACATTGCAGATGTTACTCACTACGTTCGCCCCGGTTCGATTATCGACCTTGAAGCCGAGGCCCGCGCCACATCGGTCTATCTGGTAGATCGTACGGTACCGATGTTGCCCGAGCGTTTGTCGAACTTCCTCTGCTCGCTGCGACCACACGAAGAGAAACTCTGTTTCTCGGCGGTCTTCAATATCAACGAGAACTTAGAGATCACACGCGAGTGGTTTGGTCGCACAATCATCTACTCCGACCGTCGCTTCACCTACGCCGAGGCGCAGGATATTATCGAGACAGGCAAGGGCGACTTCGCCGAGGAGATGCTCACTCTAAACCGCTTGGCACAGGGTCTGCGCGAAGCTCGCATCGCCAACGGAGCACTACTCTTCGATCGCCGCGAGGCTAAATTTACACTCGACGAGAAGGGCAAGCCTACGGGTGTATACTTCAAGGAGTCGAAGGAGGCCAACCACCTTATCGAGGAGTTTATGTTGCTGGCCAATAAGCGTGTAGCACAATTCTGCGCAAAGGGCAAGAGCGGCAAAACCAGACCTATGGTCTACCGTATTCACGACAAACCCGACAGCGAAAAGCTGGATCGTTTCCGCACATTCATTCTTCGCTTCGGATTGATTTTCAAGGCATCGAAAGGTGTAGCCATAGCTCGCGAGATGAATGCTATGTTGGGCAAAATCAAGGGCAAGCCCGAAGAGAATGCCGTATCTACACTGGCTATCCGCTCGATGTCGAAGGCTGTATACTCGACCGACAACATTGGCCACTACGGTTTGGCATTTCCATACTACACCCACTTCACATCGCCCATCCGTCGCTATCCCGATATGATGGTGCATCGCTTGCTGGCACATTACCTCGACAAGGGTAAAAATCCCGATAAAGCGGCTCTTGAGGCTCAGTGTGAACACTCGACCGAGCGCGAGATTGTTGCTGCCGAGGCTGAACGTGCATCAATCAAATATAAGATGGTGGAGTTTATGCAGGGTCAGGGCGACAAGATCTTCGACGGCCACATCTCGGGACTTACCGAGTGGGGAATATTCGTTGAGCTGGAGGACTCGATTATCGAGGGCGTGGTACATCTACGCGACATCGAGGGCGACTACTATCGCTTCGACGAGCAGCGCTACGAGGTCTATGGCAGCTCCTCGGGTCACGTCTTCACCCTGGGCGACTGTGTTCGCGTAAGGGTTAAGGCTACCGACCTGCGCCGCCGAACGCTGGACTTTGAGTTTGTATAGAATCAATAGCGAACAAAAAAAGAAGAGGCTGTCGTTTTTATTGCGACAGCCTCTTCTTTTTATGGTATCTTTTTTAGATCTCCCAAGTCTCACCCGAACGCAGCAGGTCATCAACACACTTAATCCTGCTGGTTGCACGCACCTCCTCGACCTGAGCTGCAACCTTCTGATCATAGACAGCAGCATCCTCCACCGAGCGGATAACTCCCAGAGCCACAGGATAGTCGGGCCACTTCATAGCCGCCAGCATCGTATGCAGCGTAGTATCCTCACAGTGAGCGTCGTGCGTAAGCACATCGTCGAGCCTATAACCATCCTCGCCAATGGTAACAACCTTCAGGCGCATATTCTCAAAGACCAGACCCTTGTTGCGTGCAGCGCCGAAGAGCATCTTCTCGCCGTGGCGCAAGGTAATGGTATTCTCGGCACGCGTAGCCTTATCGCCAGCGAACATTGCGTGGGTCTTATCATTAAAGATCACGCAGTTCTGCAGCACCTCCGTAACCGACATACCCTCGTGCTTGGCGCCCTCGACCATACACTCCTTGGTGAGCATAACCTCCATATCAATCGAGCGAGCACAGAAGGTTCCTCTCGCACCGATGACCAACTCGCCCGGGTTGAACGGCTTCTCGACCGTACCATAAGGCGAAGTCTTGGTAATCTTACCGAGCTTCGAGGTGGGTGAATACTGGCCCTTGGTAAGGCCGTAGATCTCGTTATTAAAGAGTACCACATTGAGATTGACGTTACGTCGAATGGCGTGGATAAAATGGTTTCCACCGATAGCAAGCGAGTCACCATCGCCCGTCATCACCCAGACGCTCAAGTCGGGATTTGCCACCTTGATACCCGTAGCCACTGCATTTGCACGGCCGTGGATGGTATGGAAACCAAAGGTGCGCATATAGTAGATAAATCGCGACGAGCATCCGATACCCGAAACGAAGGTAAACTTATGATGCGGTATATCGAGCGCGTCGGCAATCTCAGGCAGAGCACGCTGCACAGCATTCAGAATCGCGTGATCACCGCAACCCGGGCACCAACGTACCTCCTGGTCGCTCTTAAAATCGGCGGGTGTATATTTGTATTCCATAATTCTATTCCCGATTAACTATTTCAACAACTCCGAAAACTTCTCTGTCAGTTCAACAATCGTGAAGGGCTGACCCTCAGTCTTATTGAACTGCTCGAGGTGCAGGCCCTCAAACTCCTGACGCAGGTAAGCGGCGAACTGTCCCTCATTGAGCTCGCAAACCACAACCTTACCATAGCGGCGCAACAACTGCTCCGTATTGCGGGGCAGAGGATTGATATAGTTGAAGTGTGCCAGCGCAATGCTGTAACCCTCGCGCTGCAACTGCTCAACAGCGGTGTGCAGATGTCCGCGAGTACCACCCCAACCTACAACCAGCAGGTCGGCATCCTCGGCTCCGAACACCTCCTGCTCGGGGATATAGTCAGCTGTGCGTGCAACCTTCTCGGCACGGGTACGTACCATCTTCTGGTGGTTAGCCGGATCGTGCGAAATTGAGCCACGCAGTGCATCCTTCTCAAGGCCTCCGATACGGTGCTCCAGACCCTCCTTACCGGGGAACGCCCAGCCACGAGCCAACTTCTCGTTGCGTGCATAGGGCATAAATCCACCCTCGGGAGCCTCCTCAACAATGGGTGGTACAATCGTGGGATAATCGCTCATCGAGGGGATACGCCACGGCTCTGAGCCATTAGCGATAAATCCATCAGTGAGCAGCACTACAGGAGTCATATGCTCCATTGCAATCTTTGCTGCGGTAAATGCGTAGTGGAAACAGTCGCTGGGCGACGATGCTGCAACAACAACCGCAGGACACTCGCCGTTTCGGCCATAGAGAGCCTGCATCAGGTCACTCTGCTCGGTCTTGGTCGGAAGACCTGTCGAGGGGCCACCTCGCTGTACATCGACAACCACCAAAGGCAACTCGGCCATCACGGCCAGACCCAGCGCCTCGCTCTTGAGCGAAAGACCCGGTCCCGAGGTGGTAGTCACCGCGAGATTACCCGCAAAGGCTGCACCGATAGAGGTACAAATACCGGCAATCTCATCCTCAGCCTGCACGGTCTTCACTCCGAGTTCCTTATGCTTGGCCAACTCCTCCAGAATAACTGTTGCAGGGGTAATGGGATAGGAGCCACAGAAGAGTGGACGACCGCTCTTCTCGCTAGCTGCGATAAAGCCCCAAGCTGTAGCCACATTTCCATTGATTGAACGGTATGTACCCTTCTCAAGTTCGGCAGGTGCTACATAGGTATTTGCAAACTGATGAGTATTTGCTGCGTAGTTATGGCCCGCCTTGATTGCCAAGATATTAGCCTCGGCGATAGCGGGATTCTTCTTTGCGAACTTCGAGGTCAGATAGTGCTCGGCGTGCTCGGCAGGACGATCAAACATAAAGAAGCAGATGCCGAGGGCAAACATATTCTTACACTTGACAATGCTCTTATGATCAAGGCCCGTCTCGGCCAAAGCCTCGCGAGTCATCGAGGTAATTGCCGGCACTACAACGTTATACTCCGCAAGGCCCAACTCCTCCACTGGGTCGGTGGTAGCAAAACCTGCACGACGCAGATTCTCCTCGGTGATGCTATCACCATCGAGAATGACCGTTGCGCCCCTCTTAAGCCAACGACGATTGGCTTTAAGTGCTGCGGGGTTCATTGCAACAAGCACGTCACAGTAGTCACCCGGGTTATCTACCCTATGCGAGCCGATATGTACTTGAAATCCCGAAACGCCGGCCACTGTACCTTGCGGTGCGCGAATCTCGGCAGGATAGTCGGGGAAGGTCGAGATACCGTTACCCAGCAGGGCCGAGGTATCCGAAAAGAGGGTTCCGGTAAGCTGCATACCGTCTCCCGAGTCGCCCGAAAAGCGGATTACGATATCTTCCGCTGTGCGAATGTTTGAAGTATTCATAGATTGTGTTAGAAAGGTTCTGAACTACAAATATAATATATTTTTGCTAACGTTGATACTCTGGCTACAAGTTTGATTTCAGAAAATCCACAAGTATCTTCAGCCACTGCTCCTTGCATTTGGTCATAAAGTGACTCTCGCCCTCGATTTCGTGGAGCTGGCAATCGCTATACTCGTCGCGATATTGGTAGCTATACTTGAGAGGCACGATCTTATCGTTTGTACCGTGGATGATGCAGACCTTGCCGCTATACTTGCGAGATTGCTCATAAATAGGCATCTGCTGAGCCTCGAGGATAAAGCCACGACCCAACTTATGGAAGAAGACATTGACAAACTCGGGAGGATTCTTCGCATCATACCTCTTTCCCATACACACTCCCTCAAGAGCGTCATCCTTCAAGACTGCCGCCGGAGCCAACTGCACCAAGCATTTAGGTCTGCGCTCCGATACCTCCAATTCACCGGCCAACATTCCCGCAACAACGCCTCCTTGCGAGTGGCCAACAAAGGCCACATCCGTAACATACGGTAGAGCGCAAGCATAGTTATAGACCGCCTTTGCGTCAGCAATTTCGCTGCTGAGAGTCATATTGACAAACTCGCCCTCGCTCTTCCCGTGGGCATTAAAATCGAAACTAATTGTAGCGTATCCCGCCTTGGACAACTCCTCCGAAAGAGATGAGATAGGAGGCATACGCTTGCTCGATATAAATCCGTGCATCAGGATAACCATCGGGCAATGGTCGGTAGCCGTATTGAATCCTTCGGGCAGGGTACACTTAATGTCGATACCACCCTGCGGGCCATAGACCTTATACTCTCTCTTTCCAAACAACCTTCTCAAAAAACAGCTCATATAAGTGTGTGGTTTAGTTAGTTCTTGTAATATTTTCTATCCAGTTTGCCATTATAAGTTCGTTGCACCGTCTCAACAGCCTCGTAGTAGGTTGGCACCTTATGCGGCTCGACCAACGTCTTGATATGACGGGCAATAGCGTGCGACTTAAGCTGGCACCCTTCAGCGGGAACATAGAGCAGCTTAAGCACCTGACCAATAACGGGATGCGTTGCTGCAATGCAGATACAATCCTTAATATCGGGGTGCGAAATCGCAGCAGCCTCAACCTCCGAAGGCGAGATCTTAAATCCGCCGATATTGATAACATCGCCCTGACGACCCGTGAGGTGAATCAGACCCTCATCATCCACATAGCCCAGATCGGCAGTGTATATTTTACCATCCTTTAGTACCTGACTAGTACTCTGCTGGTCGGCGACATATCCGCTCATAATGGTCGGACCCGAGACCACAAGGTTTCCCTCCTCCGAGATCTCAACCACCGAGTTCTTCATCGGGCGACCGATACAGCCCTCCATATAGCGACCGTCATTAAAGTTGTATGTACAGACTGCTCCAATCTCCGTTCCGCCAAGCGTATTATAGAGTCGCGACGAGGGCAGAGCCTTGCTGAGCAGTTCCATATCCTGTTTTGTGATTGGCGCTGCGCCAGTCTCGATAAAATCTATCTTATCACTCACAGCACACAGTTTATCATAAGCCAACTGCATAATAAGGCGTATACTTGCCGGGACAAGGAAGGTGGCAACCTTCTTAAAGGGCAGATCGAATACCGAAAAGAAGGCGCTCATATCCTTCAGTCCATCCAGAATGCAGACCGTACCTCCGGCGCTCAACGTAGGGTGAATCTTAAAGAGTGATGCGATATGGTTCAGCGGGCCGCTGATGATAAAGAGCAACTCCTCCGAGAAGTGCAGATCGGCAATAAAGTTATCGGTACACGACACCAGAGCCATCTCCGAAAGCATCACTCCCTTCGACTTGCCGGTCGTACCTGTTGTGTAGAGAACATCGACAATATCTTCGGCAAAGCTACATCCCTCAACCTGGCTCTTTATCGATTGAAAACTCTCCTCAGTAGCCTTATGCTCCAGAGGTACGGCGATAGCCTTTGCGTAATGGATAGCGCAATAGGTAATCAGAAAATCGATATCCTGAGTTGCTCGGAAGGTGTAAGGACGATGAGGTTGAAGCCCCGAAGCGCGAAGCTCCTCCGCACGACGAGCAATTGCGTCGCGAAGTTCCGAATAGCTTATCGAATCACTGCCACACACGGCAGCCACCCTATCGGGAGCCGTTTGTGCATAGTGAAAAATACTCTGCTCAAGTGTCATAGGTGTTTGCATTTTAGAGATTTGCAATCTTCTGCTCAACCATCTTTACGATAGAGTCTATCGACTTAAAGTTCTTAGGTGTAGCATCCATAGCATCGAACGAGATATTATACTCCTTCGCCAGAACTACGAAGATGGTAACAATGCCCATAGAATCCAACTCTCCAAAGAGAAAATCAGCCTCGAAATCGACTGCCGGCAGGCTCTCCGACAAAATTTCAAAAATACGTTCTCTCATATCTTACAGACTAAATTTAATATTATTCACAAAATCCTTTGCCGCAAGGGCAGCAATCTCCAATCGCTCTGCATCCCCCATTCGGGCGACAACCATCGACTCGGGATGTGTAAGCGCAACCAGCATTGCCGACTCTCCATATCCGCTATCCTCAACAAGCAGAGCCCCCTGCTCATCACTCGGAAGAGAGGCGTTACAATCAAATCTTTTGAGATTAGAATCCACACAACGCATAATCTCTCGGCCCTTATAGATATATCGGCCACGCACCTGACCCGCAGCGCTCTTCGGCTCTCCGGCGAGGATAGTTGCGAGGGTCAGCGGATGTCGTCGCACCTTGCCTCTCTTGGTGGTCAGCCATCTGAAGAGCAGTGGCGGAATCATATATGCCATAAGCAGCTCCGAGATCATTCCGATAATGGTAACCTCGGCCAGCGAACGCATTGCCGGATGTTTCGAGATGATCAGCGTGCCGATGCCGACAAACATAATGAGTGCCGACTGCAGAATACTACTCTTATAGGAGTTTAGAATCGGTCGGCCGTGGCGATACTCATATTGGCACCCCTCTGTCATAAAGATCGTATAGTCATCGCCTTGACCAAATATGAAGGTCGCCAAGATAACATTTACAATATTGAACTTAACGCCCAGAATAGCCATAATTCCGAGGATCCACATCCAGCTTATCGCCATAGGGATAAATGATATTATCGCAAGCTCTACCCTTCCAAACGAGAACCATAGGAAGAAAAATACGATAATCGAGCAGGCCCAGCCGATATAGTTAAAATTATCCGAGAGGTTATTTGCCAGAGCGCTATTCATTCCCTCCACATCGAAACTGCTCGCAAAGTGAGACTTTACCTCCTCGACCCTCTCCGATGCGACATTCAGGCAGTTTACAACGTATGCACGGCCACGATCCTTGACGTAGGTCACATTCTGACTAAAGATAGACTTTGTCAGAGGAGCAAAGTAGTCGATACTCTTCGGGGTCAGCTGCTCGCTCTCGGCAACAAGACGATTAAAGCCGGCGAATGAACCATCGGCAAAGCCGCATTGCGCAGCGCTCTTGTGTAGTTGGGTAGTAAGTTGATCGTAATGTTTAGCCACGAATTCGCGCCACATCTCAAGGCGTTCTGCCTGCTCCGACTCAGAGGTCAAGAAGTGCGACACACCACGATAGGATGCAACAACGCCCTCGCCGAGTAGCTGCTCAATCTGTGGAACAACCTTCGCATTCTCCTGCAATGCTTGCTCGAAATCCTCGCCCGAAGAGAGTACATAAACGCTTCGCATACCCGTATCGCTCTTCGATAACAGCGACTGGAAATAGGCCATATCGGCCCTCTGCTCCGGGGTCATATAGTTGCTATTGGCGATATTCGAATCAAACTCCGACTTCGTGCTAAAGTAGGCCAGAGGTATGCTAATCAGCAGAACAGCCACAACTACTACCCTATTTCGCTCAGGGGAGAAGGCGGCAATGCGGTTCAAGAGTTTGCTCTTGTGCTCCTCGACTGTGCCCTCACCCTTCTTGAGTAGGTGTGGCAGATAGATCAGAACAAATATAATTGTACCAACGAGCAGCAATGATGCAAAAATTCCCAAATCTCGCAGTGCAACGGACTGCAACGGTATCAGCGTCAAGAAGGCTCCGACGGTTGTGATATTACCGATAACCAGAGGTAGCATTATATCCTTTATTGCATCACGAATCGACTCGGTCTGCGACATATGTACTATAAGGTGTAGCGGATAATTTACCGCAATGCCGAGTATCACACTCGATATTCCGACAACAATAATCGACACCTCTCCTCCCAGCAGAGAGATTGCTCCAAGCGAGAAGAGCCAGCCCCACCCAATCGAGAGAAATATCAGCAGAAGATTTCGCACGGAGCTGATCGAATATATCACCAGCAGCGTAATAAGTACAATCGATAGCGCAATGGCCAGAATACTATCCTTCTTTATGCGAGAAGCATTACCAACAGCAATTTCGGGTCCACCGACAATGCGAGCAGAAACTGTCGGGTAGGCTTCCTTCATCGACTCGATAGCGCCATTTAACAGTTTAACCAACTTTGAGTTATACTCCGTCTCGCTATTACCAAAAGGAGAGTCCATCATCGCCACTGCACGACTCATATCGGGCGTAAAGACATATCCGTCGACCATCTCAAAACTCATCTGCGGGTTCGAACTCTGCAGGCTCGAAAGCACCGGCGTAAAGAGCGCTAACGGGTCGCTCATTACATTGTGTGTAACCATTCCACCCGAGGGGAAGATCAACATCTCGAGATTTCGCTGCATCTGCCGTGCAACATACTCCTCACTTGCAAGCGCAGCCTCCATACGTTCATAATCCTTTGGCGTGAGGAAGTATGGAATATTTTCGTATACGAACGACTGAAGCTCAACGATTCTCTCCATATCGAATTGAGCCGTAAGTTCTTGGCACCACCCCTCCGTATCACTCTCTGCAACCCTCTGCAAGAAGTGCTCAATGGCATTGATGGTTAAATCGACATCCCCCGGATTATCGAAGAGAATGTATAGGCGATTTGCGCCAGAGATATTTTGATATACGGCAAGAGCCTCCTGCTCCGAATTCTCCAGCGGCAAGAAATCGGAGATATCCTCGCTAAAGCGGATCTGCGATATAGCTACCGCCATCAGTAGCAGAAGCGCAAGAAGCGAGCCCCACATCATTCTGGTGTGGGTGGCAAAGTAATCGTATATCCTAAATATCAACCTCATCGAGAGAATAGAATCTTGCTATTCACGGCATTTGCATAGATGCCGAGCAGTATCTCACGAAGCTCTTCGCGGTCGAAATCTGCGGGAATGCTCTCCTCGCACTTTGTGATATGCTCCACAAATCGTTGCTTCTCCTCGGCGGTATACTCCGCAGCGAACTCATCGCTACCGCTCAGCATATCGTGAGCTATGTAGTTATTGGGCCAGAGGTGGTAAGCACTGCAGATTTTGGCATCGATAAGAGCCGCCACCTGAAGGTTAAAATCGGTAGACGAAAGCTCTGCAAGGGACTCAAAATCCTGCTCGCTGAAGGGTTTCGAGAACTCATAATGCACACGACCCTTGCTCGATTGCACACCTGTAAGAATGCTATTCAGATCCTCGTATTCACCCTTAGTATAGGGGCCACGACGAGTTGCATAGATCTCACACGCCTTCTGGATATCGCACGGCTCCCACTCATACGACACAGTAACGGGCAGAATATTAAGTTCGGCAATCGAGCGAACCAGATCCTCCGAACCACTCATTCTGAACATACTGATAATACCGCGATCCGTACGATCTACGCCATCCTTCGTGCGACCGTTGCGCTGTGCAATCCACACCGACGAATTCTGCTCGGTCAGCGAGTGGCGTATGTACTGCGAAAGGTGAGCTGAGTCGCGATAGAACTTGCGAATATCGCTGCTGGGGCGCTCGACCTTAAACATCTTATTCGAGCGGCCAATCTCAACCATTATATCGTTTATCATCAGATTCGCTCCGAACGATATCTGAGAAGTTGCAATGCCATTCTCCATAAAGATATTCTGAAGCAATGCGGCATCGAGCATAATATCTCGATGGTTTGCCACATAGAGATAGGCTTTACCTGGGTCGATATTCTCCAAACCACCATAGCCAAACTCCGAAATGGTCTTGGTAATAATACGCCTATTTATGTCGTACATCACCTGCGACTGAAACTCATTGATACTCTTCAATGACAGCAACTTTTCGCGTAAGACCTCGACAGGGCGCTCTGGGTAGATATACTCCGCTATTACCGTAAATATCGGATTATCCACAATACGCTGCATCGACGCCGGAAGTTCCGAGTCGACATACGGACGGATGTCATCAAATTCGTTATTCATCATTCTCTTTTAGGTTAATTTTATCTAAAACGTAATTTCTTCCAAGTATAACTTCGCTTGTATTTATAGCCGTCAGCGGCACTCCGCAGAAGCCATGCACATTGCAGTTCTGACCCGTGAGCAGCAGGTTTTTAACCTTAGTCACAATGGGCACCTGCGAGAGCATTATATTATTACAATCTTTCGAGTAGCCACACATAGCACCCTCCTTGACGGCGTACCAATCGCGGATGGTAAGCGGCGAAGCTGTGTTTATATCCTCTATACAATCGCGCAGATCGGGATAGATCTCCTCCATTCGCGAGAGCAACTCCTCGGCACACTGCGCCTTCCACTCCTCGTACTCCTTGCCACGATTGCCGATGTAGGTCTCCTCCCATCGCTTCACCTTATCCCAGGTCATCGGGGCCGTTATGATCATCTTACTTGCAAATTCGCCCTGATCGATATCGGGTGGAGTCATATAGAGGAAGCCCAACGGCCAACGCCAATTCTCGCGACTGAAGTTCCACACCTCATCGTATCGGCTCATATAGTAGGCCGAGTGGTTGATATAGCGGAAGCGATTGGGTTTCAGCTTAATATTGAGTGTAAATGCCGAATATGAGTTAGGTATATCATTCAGGCGATTGACATAAGCTTTAGGCAGCGGCGAATCACCCTCAAAGAGTTTCACGAGCGTACAAGGGTGAATAGCCGAGATGTAGTAGTCGGCTGTAAATACTCGGTTTTTACGAGTAATAACGCTGGTAATAAGCCTATTTTCGGAGGTAATACGCTGCACTCCGTCATTGGTCACGACCTGGCCACCGTGCTCGACAATCACATCTCGCAGAGCCTCGGCAAAGAGGTAACTACCTCCGGCAAAACGGCTCGGACCATTGATATAGAGCACACAGATAAGCGAGTGGATATAGGCCGGAGTCATATCCTTACGACCGCCATAGAGCGGATTCATATATGCCAGCACCGCAGCAAGTTTTTCGTCAGTAATATATTTTGCGATGAACTCATTCGTAGCCATTATAAACTCCTCGGAGTGCATCACAACGTACTCGTCAGACGGGCGCAGATAGAAGAGGTCCAGCTCCCCTACTATATTATATATAGCATCGACATATCGCTGAAGATTCTCTCGCTGGTCGGGGAACGACTCGGCCAGACTATCAACAAAGGCCTCTCTGCCCTGTGCAATGCGGTAGCTGGCTTGATCCTCGGCGAAATAGAGAGTATCAATAACGTCGTGATCCACATCCTTAATGTGAATCTTATCCAATATGCCCAGATACTTACATATACGACGGATATTTCCGCCTGGCTGCATACCGCCGATGACGTGCATTCCGGTATCAAACACCTCACCGAAGCGCGTAAAGCTCTGCAGACCGCCACCGATTGTTGCATTCTTCTCGATAACGGTCACCTTCACCCCCTCCTTCGCAAGAATTGCTCCCGTGAAGAGGCCTCCTAAACCGGCTCCTATGATAACTGCACTCTTCTCCATTACTATCTACTCAAATCGTTTATCTGCTCATATAGTTTCTCGGCCGAGATCAGCTCGCTGCAGACCATAATAGTACCCACGATT
The DNA here is from genome assembly GCA_017630245.1 of Alistipes sp. Taxonomy (GTDB): domain Bacteria; phylum Bacteroidota; class Bacteroidia; order Bacteroidales; family Rikenellaceae; genus Alistipes. The sequence goes on from JAGBVQ010000224.1 coordinate 20,894, forward strand.
ACGCCCATAATGCCGTGAGAATTGACATTCTGTCCTGCCAGCAGCAGATTCGGCACCTTGGTTCGATAAGGCACACGACCTCCGGCTCCGAGGGTCACATCCTTCGCTACGCCATACATCGATCCCGCCTCAGTACCCGTATAGTCGAGGTAGGTAAGAGGTGTCGATGTAAAGTAACAGTCGATGCTCGAGCGCAGCCCCGGGTGGTGCTTCTCGACCTCATCCAACAGGCGCTCGGCATAGGCTCGCTTGAAGAGTTCGTACTCCTCACCTCGACGACCAATCTTTCCATCCTTCCAGCGTAGCACATCCTCCATCTTCATATAAGAGATGATAACTCCGCTGCTCGCATAAGAGGGCGACTTCTCGCCGCACATATGCATATATAAAAATCCCTTCGGCCAATTCTCAACCGTATAGTTCTCGCAGTTCCACGGAGTCTCGTCAGCGTAGCCGTAGTAGTTACTATTCATATAGGGCATCGCCTTCTCCTTAAACTTAATGTATAAGGTAAAGCACGAAGCCGTCTGCGGAATGGCACTGATTCGCGAGCGAAATGCCGGACGAATAAGTTTCGTATCGAGCATCTCGAGCAGGCGGTTGGGGTGTACTGTGCTGATAACATAATCGGCAGCATAGAACTCCTCATCTGCGGTTATCACACCCGTAGCCTTCTCATCATCGCAGCACACCTTCGTCACGCGCTTCGAGGCGAGTACCTCTCCTCCCATCTCACGAATGCTGCCGGCCAGCGAATCGGCAATGACATCACTACCCCCCACAATGCGGAACGCACTATTATTATAGAAATCCATAATATATGCGTGCTGAGCAAAGGGGGTCTTGCCATACTCTGCAGCGTAGAGCGGCAGATCGCCTACCAAGGCATTCTTGAGCAGAGTGTCGGTAAAGATTGAATCCATCACCGCATTTATCGATTGGGTCTGATACTCAGTATCAACAACGATATCTCGATTAGCGGATGTCAAAGAATTGAGCGTTGACGACTCGGCAATACCATCGATTATCTCTACATATTTCGCTATAGCATCCTTTTGGCGAGGGAAGTACTCGGCAAACCGCTCGATAAAGGCCTCTCTACCATTCGGGAAGAGGAACTTGTTGCCGGCCAGCGACACCACATTGTAGCCTTCGCTATCGAGCGGGCTGAGCGTCACACTCTTATCGAGGCCGAAGTAGCGCATAATGCGACCCATTGTCTGCTCGGGCTCAGCCGAGCCGATAAAGTGCATACCCGTCTCGAACTTGGCACCGCGACGATAGAAGCACTGCAAGCAGCCTCCGATCTGCATACCCTGCTCGAGAATGGTCACATCATAACCACTCTGCTGCAGAATATATCCGCAAGTGAGTCCTCCAAGACCCGATCCTATGATAACTACCCTCTTAGACATTCTGTTCCATTCGGTTTACAAGTTCTTCGTAGCGGCGCTTGTAGTATCGGCGCATATATGAGGTTTGCTCCTTCAGGTTCGCTCCAAATGAGCGGAACTCCTCGGGCGAAATGCGCTTGTCGATATCCAGGTGCATAGGCCACTTCCTCAAGTAGCGACCTCGCTTGGGCAGAGCCTTGCCCGAGCCGTAGATAACCAGCGGCAAGATGTCGATATTAAGCTCCTGAGCTATATGGAATGCTCCCTTATGGAAGCGACCTATCGAGCAATCCATCGAGCGGGTGCCCTCGGGATATATCGCAATGCTATAGCCTCGATCTACTAGCGAGCGCAGCTGTGGCAGAATAGCCTCAACACCCGCCGATACCGGCAAAAACTCGGCATTACGAATCGTATAGCGGTAGACCGGATTCTTCCAAACCCAATCGGCCGTGAGGATTATCATCTTCGGGTGCTGCATCAGCATCGGCATCAAATCGAGGTGCGACTGATGGTTGCAAATTATCACTGCCGGTGTTTCGAAAGTCTCGTTGTGGGGATTGCTCTCCGTATATCGCACGCCCGGAATCTTGTGATAGCGGACCAAAAATCGCGACATAAAGTTGAGCATTCGATGCAAATTATACTTCTTTCGCTCGGTAACCTTACCAATAAGCAGGTAGATATGAACCAACGGCGTCATTATAAACATCGTGGTTGTAAAGAAGAAGAGTATCGCATAGAGCGTACGCAACACCGTGAGCAAGAACCTAATGATCATCATCGGATAGCCATAGACCACCGCCAAGAGGCATAGCACCATATTGAGCAGCGTAATCCTCGCAAAATCCTTTGCCGGACGGAAGTGCGACACACGCTCTTCGCGCGACGGGTAGAAGACATTGACCGGCTCCGAGACGAGTTTCACACCGTGCCACGAAGCCAACACCATCAACTCCAACTCAGCCTCATAACGCGAAGTGAGTAGCGAGAGACCACGCAGTTTCTTCAGGGGATAGAGTCTATATCCGGTCTGTGTATCTTTCAGATATGTTCCGGTCTGCACAGCAAACCAGAAATTACTAAACTCGTTTGCGAACTTACTACCCTTGCTGCGATCGACACTCTTCAAGCCCTTACGCTCACCCACGATAAGTGCGCCGGGGTGTTTCTGATTGGCACGAAGCATTACGGGAATATCCTCGGGATAGTGCTGTGCATCGCCATCGAGGGTTATCGCATAGGCAAAGCCCCTCTCGAGAGCATACTTAAATCCAGCCTTTAGGGCTGCACCCTTGCCCGAGTTCTTCGGCAGATTGACAATCATCGGAGTCACCTCCAACTCACCGAGCAGCGCAAGCGTATTATCTGTGCAACCATCACACACAACGATAACGTCAGAGCACTGCGCCTGCGCACGGCTCACAACGTCGGCTATCGTCCCAGCATTGTTATATGTGGGGATAATGACACAAATGCCTCTTGCTCGTAATATTTTCTGCTGTTCTGTCATTGCTCGTCGTTCAATCTCTATTTTCTACACACGATAGAGAGTTTGGCGTAGGTATCACCCTCAGCCGAGACCTCAACCTGACACTTCACCTCACGCTCCTCGATAGTTATTTTCTGAAAAATGTAGTTTACTCGCAGCGTCTCTATCGGAGTAATCACTCGCAAGAACTTCACATTCTTGACACACTCTACATCAAGTGAGCAACCACAGTGTCGCTCCAACAATTCGTGAGCAATCTGCATAATGCAGACTCCGGGCGTAATAGGCTCGCCGGGGAAGTGCGCCTTGTAGATAAAGTGCTCAGCATTCAACTCAATCGCAAAGGAGTGGTGGTTATCGACCACCTCCTCCGAGTTGATAGTATATAGAGAATCAAGTAACTTCATTTATCTTATCTTTATTCTGTTTTTTGTTCTAAAATCGGTGTAAAAACGTATCGTACGTTATACTTTGCATCTTCGTATTTGAGCATCTCATCGCTCGGTTGTCGGAGCAGAGTCACCGTAATTTTACGGAGATCTCTTCGCAACACAGCCTTCACTATCGGGCGATTCATCTGCTTGAGAATAGTCAAAATCTTGATCTTATCTCGCTCGGCATCGTAACGATAAGTCAGCGCCGAGACTCCAAACTCGTTTACTATCGACGAGGTGGTAATCTCTCCCTCGCTACTCATCAGGCAGAGACCGCTGATGTAGGCTCTCCCAAAATCAATCTGCACGCTATACTGTCGATCTCTCTGCCCTATCCTCGTCTGTGCCGACAGGGTTAGAGTCCCGATGCAGAGCATCATTATCATCAGTAATACGCGCCTCATCGCTACTCTCCTACACTAAAGAGACTATGCTCGATAGCCTTATTTATCTTTACGTTCGTCAGAGTGATAATTGTACTATCACCCGTCTTCTCGTGCATCTCCACACGCTCGACTCCGAGGCTCACCTCATCAAAGAAGAGCACAAGTTTGGTCCACATCTGCTTAATCTCGCGCTTAATCGGCAGAAGCGTCGCCGTATATCCGCCCTTGGTTGGGGCAATCGATATCTCGAATGAGGCGTTATCCTTAAGCAGGTCACCCATTATGCTATTCATCATCAGGCGTGATATGTCCTTGAAAATCTTATTCTGATTCACATCAATCACATCCGCACGAGAGCTATTCTTCAGCAAAATCTGGTGCTGATTCATAATGAAGATGTAGTTGTATGGCGAGGTGTACTCCCAGCGTAGCATATTAGGCTTCGAGTAGTACATCTTGCCCTTCGAGATGAGGCTGTTATTGAGGATTTTCAGTTGCTTGGTCTGCACAAAGTCACACTCCAGGCTCTCGATCTTCGAGCTTGCAGCGTTTATCTTCTCGATAATCTGAGCCTCGCTCTGCGCCAGGCTCATAACGGGCGCAAGCAGTGCGAGCAGTATAGTAAACAATCTTTTCATCGTGCAATCAGATAACATCCAAACATTATAAACAGTACACCCAACCACTTCGAGAGATTTACCGGCTCGTCGAAGAAGACCATCGCCGCAACCATTCCGAAGACATAGCTCAACGAAACCAGCGGATAGGCCATACTAAAGGGATAATGCTTGATTATATAAAACCACAAAACACTACCTGCACCATAGCACAAGCCACACGCCGCAAACTGCCAATTCACAAATACCGAACGCCAAAACTCGAGTGTCATCGAGAATGGCAACATCCTACCCAACCCAAACTTGAGCAGAACCTGTCCGCCGGCAAGCAGCGCACTCTGAACTATGGCCAATAGCAACAACTTCATAACTTCTCTATTTTCTTACCAACACAATACTTCGTGCATACAGATCCTGAGGTCGCTCACGACCCGAACGCTCGGCTAACTCCGAGAAGGTCGGTGTAGACTCATCATAGAGGCCTACCAGTACACTCGCTGCCTTGCCCGTTGCGATAAGTCGCTCGGCATCACGCATAGCCCACTGTAGCGACTCTTCGCCCTGCGAATAGGTGGTATTATAGCCGTGACACTTAGCTCGTATCGCTATGGCCGAACTCAATGTATTATGCGTGCTCTGCATAAAGAGGGTCGGCTTGAGCAACTCCTCTCCATTTGCAAGCATATCATCCAAAAACTGCATACTCGTCTCGAGCATTCCACGAGCCGTAGCCGTCACAATTGCGTCGGGACACTCGATACCCGCCTGCTGCAATGCACGCAGCGATGAGAGGTGTGCTGCCTTCATCAACTTGCCCATACGGCGACTCTCCATCGGCGAGATAAATTCGCGCAGGCCGGCAAGCTCATCCGTCGAGGTAATCTCAACATCAGAGGCAACCTTCACCTCATACTCCTCTGCGCTCGGCACTCCTGCCGTCTTCGGCTCCTTGCTAAGAACCATCGAGGAGTCGTTACCTCCAAATCCAAATGAGTTACAGATCACATTACGCAAATCTACACCCTCGCGACCCTGAGTCGGGATAATCACACCCTCCTGAGCCTCCGACCAGCCGAGATTTGCGGGCGTAAAGCCACTCTGCATAGCCAGCACACATATCACCGTCTCGATCGAACCCGACGCCGAAGTGGTATGGCCCGTAAAGGATTTAGTGCTCGAAATTTCGGGGAGATTTTCGCCAAAAAGACGTCGAAGTGCCGCGCTCTCCGATATGTCGTTATTTGGAGTTCCCGTTCCGTGGGCATTGACATACTGAATATCGGAAGGGGTAAGAGCGGCCATCTCGATTGCATCCTTCATCGCCAAGTATGCACCCTCGCCATCCTCCGACGAGGCTGTCTGGTGGAACGCATCACAACGATTACCATATCCCGCAACATAGGCCAAACCCTCAACATCGCGTTGTAGCACAACAAATGCAGCACCTTCGCCGAGGTTTAATCCCGCACGCGTAGCATCAAAGGGGCGACACTGCTCCTTGTCGAGAATCATCAGCGTATTAAAACCATTGAGGTGAAAGAGGCTGAGCGACTCCGAGCCACCCGCAATGACAACATCCACCTCGTCACGCTTGAGCATCTCTGCACCAAGAATTATCGAATTCAGGGCTGAAGAGCAGGCGGTCGATATGGTACAGATCTCGGCATTGGGTACTCCTGCCACCTCGGCAATCTCCTTCGTGCTGTTACCACAATCGTTACTCTGAGGGAGCCACAGCAGCGAGTCGTCCTCCTTCATACGCTCGATATACTGCTCGGTAAGATCCATACCGCCCACAGTCGTTCCCGAGATAAGAGCTACGCGCTTGCCACTCAGATCCTTCAGACCGGCCTGTGCCAACGCCTGACGCACTGCGATAGCGCCCATAAGCGTCGTGCGGCTCATCGGCTCTGAAGTGGTGATGCCGAGCATCTGCTTCATCTCCTCGTTCGAGAGCTGCACCTCACCCA
>JAGBVQ010000021.1 GCA_017630245.1 Alistipes sp.
GAGGAGGGTGCTGAGGGTACTTTCATCCTCGAGTTGAAGGTCTTGGCAGATGTGGGTCTTGTGGGCTTCCCTAATGCCGGCAAGAGTACTCTGTTGTCGGTTGTTTCAGCAGCCAAACCCAAGATTGCGAACTACGCATTTACCACCCTGGAGCCTAATCTCGGCATTGTCGAGGCTCGCGACCATAAGTCGTTCGTTATGGCCGACATCCCCGGAATTATCGAGGGTGCGCACGAGGGCAAAGGTATCGGTACACGCTTCCTGCGCCACATCGAGCGAAACTCGGTATTGCTGTTTATGATTCCTGCCGATAGTGATGATATTCAGAAGGATTACGACATTCTGCTGGGCGAGCTTACGCAGTACAATCCCGAACTCTTGGATAAGCAGCGATTGCTGGCTATCACCAAGTGCGATATGATTGACGAGGAGTTGGAGGAGCAGATGCGCCCCTTGTTGCCGAAGGATGTTCCCGCGATATTTATCTCCTCGGTCAGCGGCTACCACGTCACCGAGCTGAAAGATATGCTCTGGAAGGCTCTGCACGAGTAATCTCGAGAAAAGAAAAAAGGAGTGTCGAAAATCGGCGCCCTTTTTTTTATCTATTTTCGCTAAAAATAGAGCTCGTGGTTGGTGATGCGGAGGAAGAATTGGTCGCCCGAGTAGTCGAGGATACCGCAGAGTGTGCCGGTGCCCGTAGGGATTCTCTCGCCGGCATATTCGCAGTAGGGCGGCACCCTAACAATCAGCACATTACCACTCTTATCAATTATATGGCGGTCGGTATCGACATATACTCCCTCATTCTCCTCGCACCACGCCCGTCCCACTTCACTATCCGCAAAGCGCACATCGCGCAGCACTACATAGTCCGACACGTGCTCGACACCAAGCCCTGCAATCGTCACCTCGCGCGGTAAGAGCGAATGCAGCTCCTCCCTATGGCAGAGCAGATATGTCGAGATACTCCTCTCGGCAATGCGATCGACCGTATACTCGCCCGTAGGCTTTGCGCCAAGCACCACCTTACCACCCACACGGCCCACAGCAAGTCCATTGCAAGTTATCGAAACCGAGGTATAGAGCGGAAAATCCATACATAGGCGCTCCTTATCGATTGCGACCTCCACGCCACCACTCTCATCAACCAGCACCAGAGTCTTATAAAACTCGCCAAAGAGGTCATTAGCGACGACCGTTCCCCGAATCGAGATATCCGATTTAATCGCTGTCGACAGCCCCTTGCAGTGGCTTTTGAGGTAGGCAATCGAGACAAGTCCACTCTCGGAGTCATCATCAGGAATCTCCGAGTAGTCGGGCTTGGTCGCACTACACGCCACTGCAAGCCAGGCGCTACATAGCACTATCAACGCTCGGTGCACAATCATCTTTACTCCTCATTTTCAGCACAAAACACTCGCCCTCGACACCCGCAATCTTCTCGCATTGCAGGATGCCCATTATATCACACGGGGTGGTCGGCACCTCCTCCGCAGCAAAATCGGCATAGTCGCTCGTATAGGTGTAGACCCGATTTCCACCCCTATCTGCAAAGGCTCGGTAGCCTCTCCACGCTGCGGGTTTGGGCGTTGCGATTTCGGAATCGCCCTCCGCATTATCCTCTGTTTCGGTCACCAACATCAGAGCCTCAATGCGGACAAGCCGACCACACATTTTATCGTTCAAATCGCTATAAGTAGCCTTCAAAGGCGACACCTCAACCATCTCTCCACTACGCTCGATATGGCTATCGAGCAGCACCTTCGAGTAGAAGTAATCGACTGCATAGTTGCTATACGATGCGGGCTTAAGACCTATTTGCATCACACCTCGCTCGACACCGACAGCACACCCTTCAAGCCGCACACAGATTCGACACCCAATGGGGTACGCATTATGCAGATCACGCACACCGGCCATAATCTCGGCAGCACCCGTAGCATCCTCGATGGTAAATGTTTGGTAGAAGTTACCCGCCCGATCGCTCGAGGTAACTACCCCACCGACCACAATCGACTCGGCGACCTCGAAGGTCTCCCCTCTACAGCGCCCTCTCAACTCCGCAAGTGTCATATTAGCCTTGAGTCCAGAGGGCTTGCGCTCGGGCAGTCCCGTATAATTGTAGCAGCCGCACAAAAGTACGGCTGCACAGAGATTTAGAATATATTTTGCTATCCTGCGCACTACTCGATACGCGAATCTTTAAGTCCGAGGAAGTAGAGAATTCCATCCAGACCGATAGTCGAGATTGACTGCTCGGCAGTAGCCTTAACCTTCGGCTTGGCGTGGAAGGCGATACCCAGACCCGCCAAGTTCAACATCGGCAGATCGTTAGCTCCATCACCCACAGCCACCGACTGCGCGATGTCGATATTCTCAAATTGGCACAACAGGCGCAACAGCTCGGCCTTACGGCGACCATCGACAACCTCGCCCACATAGCGACCCGTCAGTTTACCATCCTCGACCTCCAACTCGTTAGCGTAGACATAGTCAAAGCCGAAGCGCTGCTTGAGGTAGTTTCCGAAGTAGGTAAAACCACCCGAAAGGATTGCGGTCTTATAGCCCACACGCTTGAGGATAGTCATCAGTCGCTCCAGGCCCTCGGTGATAGGCAGATTGCGAGCGATATCCTCCATAACTGAGACATCCAACCCCTTGAGCAGAGCTACACGCTCGGTGAAACTCTCGCAGAAATCAATCTCGCCACGCATAGCACGCTCGGTAATCTCGGCAACCTTCTCGCCCACACCGGCACGCTTCGCGAGCTCGTCGATAACCTCAGTTTCGATAAGCGTCGAATCCATATCGAAGCATATCAGACGGCGCGAACGACGGTAGATATCATCCTTCTGCAAGGAGATATCCAGACGCGAGCCCGACATATTCATCAACTTCTTCTGCAGCAGGCCACGATCCTCGAGGTTTCCACGCACCGAGAGCTCAATACACGACTTCTGCGCACGGTCATCCTCATTCAGCGGCATACGACCCGTAAGGCGGCGAATCGAGTCGATATTCAGACCCTCCTCGTAGATCGCCTGCGTAACACTTGCGATATTCTGAGCTGTAACCTTACGGCCGAGCAGTGTTACGATGTAGCGATTACGTCCCTGACGCTTAACCCACGCATCGTACTTATCCTCGGCAACGGGCGTAAATCGAATCATCACACCCAACTCCGACGCTTTGAAGAGCAGATCCTTCATAATGAATCCCGACTTATCGGCAGTAGTCTTGATAAGAATACCCATCGTAAGCGACGAGTGGATATTCGCCTGACCGATATCGAGAATAAATGCATCGTACTGCGCCAAAATATGGGTCAGCGACGAGGTCAAACCGGGCTTATCCTCACCCGAAATGTTAATCTGAATAATCTCTACCTTATTTTTCATAGCAAGTGCTATTTTTTATTAGTCTCAGAACCAATCAGTTTATTAAACTTCTCGTAGCCGTCAGCCGGAGCATTCCACATCAGCGCAATAACAATCGAACCGAGGACTCCGAATACAATCGATAGAACAAAGACAGAATCCCAACCCTTACTATCTGCCAGAATACCAAACAGGATACCCGAAACAGTGGTACTTGCATAGCCGAAGATTCCGATAATACCGTTAGCCGTACCTGCAGCGTGCTTGGTAGCCTGCTGCGACGCACACGCTCCGAAGAGTGCCTGCGGACCATAGATAAAGAACGCCGACAATACAAGGAACACGAGCGACCAATTTGCTGACGGAATACGCCAGAAGATAAAGAACGAAATAGTAGCGAATACGGTACAGAAGAAGCAAGTGCGATGAGCCTTATTCTTAAAGAACTTGTCGGTAACCCAACCTGCCAGAAGCATTCCGAGAATACCACCTACAAGTTCCGAAGAGGCCACAACCGAGGCCGCAGTAGAGATATCCATACCCTTCTCCTGGGTGAGGAACGACGAGCCCCAATCCAAAATCATAAAGCGGATAATATAGATACAGAAGTTCGCGATAGCGATAATCCAAATATAGGGATTAGCAAATACCATCTTATTGATAGCCTTCTTAAAGGTAGCGCCATCAACCTTCTCCTCTTTGGGTGCCTCGACCTTCTCGCCATCCGCCATCTTATCCAACTCCTCAACACGCGGCAGACCCACCTCTGAGGGGTTATCTTTCAATCCGAAATAGATAATGGGCACACCTACGAGCGAGATAATTGCCGGAACTGCAAAGCAGAGATTCCACGCCGAGTAACCATACTTCTCGAGCATATATCCACACAACCAAACCACAACACCTGCGCCAATCGAGTGCGATGCATTCCAGAACGATTGCTTTGTAGCCAGCTGCGAAGGACGTACCCAGTTAGCCAGCAGACTAACACACGGCGGCACACCCATACCCTGAATATATCCATTCACAACCCACAGAGAACCAATCAGATAAACCAAACCAAGCGTAGCTTTACCCTCA
>JAGBVQ010000225.1 GCA_017630245.1 Alistipes sp.
ACCGAGGGTCCTGCTCCCTATGCAGATCCCAAGTTCGAGGGTATCTTCCAGCTCGACTCGTTCTTCGTTGGTGGAAATGTTCGTAAGGTAACCCAGAGCGGTTTTGCGGATTATATTCCCATCTTCCTGAGCGAGACTCAGAAGCTCTATCGTTCGGGTGCAGTTCCCTGCAACGTAGCGATGATTCAGGTATCTACTCCCGACCAGCACGGCTACGTTTCGCTCGGTACTTCGGTAGATGCAACTTTGGCAGCTGTTGAGTGTGCAGATACAGTTATTGCTGTTGTGAACAAGTACGTTCCCCGCGCATTCGGTGATGCAATGATTCACTCGTCGAAGATCGATATCTTCGTTCAGGATGATCAGCCCCTCGAGGAGGCTCACTTCTCGGAGCCCAACGAGGTTGAGACCAAGATTGGTAACCTCTGTGCAGGTCTTATCGAGGATGGTGCAACGCTTCAGATGGGTATCGGTGCTATTCCGAACGCAGTATTGGCACAGCTCGGTGGCCACAAGAACCTCGGTGTTCACACCGAGATGTTCGCTGATGGCGTACTTCCCCTCGTGGAGAAGGGCGTAATCAACGGCGAGGCTAAGAATATCGATAAGGGTAAGATGGTTTCGACCTTCCTTATGGGTTCACAGAAGGTTTACGACTTTATCAACGACAACCCGGGCGTTATGATGATGGACGTAGGTTACACCAACGATCCCTTCATCATCGCAAAGAACGACCGCGTGACCGCTATCAACTCGGCTCTGCAGGTCGACATCACCGGCCAGGTTTGCGCTGACTCGCTCGGCCGCAAGTTCTACTCGGGCGTAGGTGGTCAGGTAGACTTCATCTATGGTGCATCGCTCTCGAAGGGTGGTAAGGCTATCATCGCAATGCCTTCGATCACTAACAAGGGCGTATCGAAGATCTCGGACGTGCTGACCGAGGGTGCAGGTGTTGTTACTACCCGTAACCACATCCACTGGTTCGTAACCGAGAATGGTGCTGTAGATTTGTATGGTAAGAGCTTGCAGGAGCGTGCACGACTGATTATCTCGGTTGCTCACCCCTCGGCACAGGAGTCTCTCGACGAGGCAGCCTTCAACCGCTACGGCTCACACCACCATTACATTAAGGGTTATATGAAAAAGTAATCGGGTTACCGAGACTTATCGTATATGCAAAGCCTTCCCACTCGGGAGGGCTTTTCTTTTAGGCTATTAGCCATTTGCTTTATATGTAAAAAAATGTTATCTTTGAAAAGCTAAATACAACCTGATATGAGAAAATTTTTTCAGACTTTATTACTTCTATTATTCGCAGGCTTATCGGTGGCCTATGGTCAAGGATTTAAGCTCGATATTAGCGAGAAATCGGCAACTATCACCCTCGATAGAGCCAAGAAACAGACCCTTTGGCTCCCGATAGACAACTCGGCTAAGGAGGTTGTGATGCAGGTCAAGGGCAGTCCGCTCTATACTGCGCCCGTAACCGTGCGTCTGGCCGACAAGCAGGTTGAGTGTTGGATGCCGCTCCAGCTTGATAAGAGCACTTCGCAGATCAAAATTGCGGGTTGTAAGCCCGAGTACGTTGCGTGGCAGAATCTCAGACTCGGCAAGAACCCCAACCCCAAAATCGAGGATTATCGCCAGCATATCCACTTCTCGCCTGAGATTGGATGGACCAACGACCCCAACGGAATGGTGTGGCACAAGGGTGAGTGGCACCTCTTCTTCCAATACAACCCGCTCGGTACCCGCTGGGGCAATATGTCGTGGGGCCACGCCGTAAGCAAGGATTTGACCAAGTGGGAGCAGCTGCCGACAGCCATCTACCCCGACTCGCTCGGTGCGATATACTCGGGTAGCGCCGTAATCGACAAACACAACACCGCAGGCTTCGGCAAGGATGCGATGGTGGCAATCTACACATCCGATTACCGCTCAAAATCGATGAGATGCCAGCAGCAGAGCATCGCCTACAGTCTCGATCGAGGTCGCACATTCACCAAGTATGAGGGTAACCCCGTACTGCCGAGCACCCGTCGCAACTTCCGTGATCCGAAGGTCTTCTGGCACGAGCCGACCGCAAGATGGATTATGCCTCTGGCGTGCGGTAAGGGAATGGAGTTCTACTCCTCGACGAATCTCAAGGAGTGGAAATTTGAGAGCCGCTTCGGAGATAAGTATGGTTGCCACTTTGACGTTTGGGAGTGCCCCGATCTTGTAGAGTTGCCTTATAAGGGTGGTACAAAGTGGGTGCTCTTCTGCTCGATAACCAAGGATGCGCAGCACGGCTCATCGGTGCAATATTTTGTGGGCGATTTCGATGGACATACCTTCACCTGTGACACCCCCGAGGCCTACACCGATTGGATCAACTACGGTCGCGACAACTACGCAACCGTGACGTGGAGCAATGTCCCCGATGGCAGATGCGTGGCTCTGGCGTGGCAGAACAATTGGAAATGCTGTTCGCGCGAGAAGTTCCCGACCGTAGGCTATCGTGGTTATATGAGTCTTGCTTACGAGCTTCAGCTCGTTGAGTACGAGGGTAAGGTGAAGCTTATCTCGCGTCCGGCTCGTGAGTATGATAATTACTTTAGAAAGGATGTTTTTGCCGGCAAAGCGAAGGTTGAGGGCAAGAGCGAACTCTGTCGATTGGAGAAGCAGGGTAGTGCTTATCGCCTAAAATTGGAATTTGACGAGATTGATGCCCCGCAGTTTGGCTTGCGTTTGTCGAATGAGGGTGGCGAGTGGGTTGATATCTGTTTTGATAGAATCAAACGCGAGTTCCGAGTTGATAGACGAGAGTCGGGAGCAGTAGACTTTAGCGAGAAGTTCCCTTCGGTGACGGTTGCTCCGATGTCTGCAGCCAATTGCCAGAAGCTTACGCTTATCGTTGACCGAGCATCGGTGGAGTGTTTTACCGATATAGCTGCGTCATCGAATTTGGTCTTTCCGACTAAGAGTTATAACCGTGTAGAGATCTACACCGTTGATGGCTCGGTTGAGGTAAAGTCGGAGGTCGCATTCGGAAAGTAGTTTGTTCTACAACTTTACACAAAAAAGGCTGTCGCACAAGTGTGACAGCCTTTTTTATTGCGACTCTTCTCCGTTTTAGATTCGGTGCAGAGCCTCCGAGATATTGATGATGTAGTCACCCATACGCTCAATCTCTACGATTGTATCGATGTAGTAAACGCTGCTGTGGTAGTTCGAATCACCCTCCTCGAGGCGGTGGATCTCATCCTCACGAAGCATTGTGCGGTGGTCGTTGATCGCGATCTCGCAATCAATTGCAACCTTGAGGTGCTCGGCGAGAACGGCCTCGCGCGAGAGGTTTTCGATCATCACTGCGTAGGCGTTATCAACCAGCGTGAGCAGAGATTCGATCTTGCTGATCTGCTCTGCAGAGAATGACTTGCCGTGAGTGTTGCGGCGGGTAAGAATACGGCTGATAGCCTCTCCCGAGTCGCCCAAGCTCTCGAGCTCGCCGATAATCTTATACATAGCCTTGCTCTGCTTGCGGGTGTGCTCACTGATACTCTCCTGCGGCATAGCGTTCAGGAAGGCTGCAATCTCGTAGTCGATGCGGTCGGCAATCTCCTCATACTTGACGAGCTTCTGACGGAAGAACTCGAAGTCGTCAGCCTTCTCTGCGCGGATAGCGTCGCGGATATAACCAAGACCATTGCGTGAGATCTGCGCGAAGTGGATAACCTCATTCTTAGCCTGACCAATCGAGATCTCGGCAGTCGAGAGGTGACCTGCGCTGATATATTTGAGCTTAACCAGATCGTCCTCAGCCTTGGGCTTATCCTTGATAACGGTTGTTACGATTCGCTCAATCAGCGGGATAAACCAAATTAAGATACAAGTATTGAAGGTGTTGAAGAGTGTGTGGAACATCGAAAGACCATAGAGTGCCGAAGTTGATTCGGGTGATGCGGGGTCAATCACTCCACTGTATGTCATCTCTGCAGGATTGGGCAAACCAAAGCACGAGATAATCCAACCCACGAAGTCGGTGAAGTAGTTGAAGATTGCCAATGCCCATACCACACCAAATACGTTAAAGAGGGTGTGCGCCAACGCTGCACGCTTTGCGTTAGGCTTCGCCACTGCAGCTGCGATATTAGCCGTGATTGTTGTACCGATATTCTCACCAAGTACCATCGCCGCAGCCATATGGAACGGAATCCAGCCCATACTCATCATGATAAGGGTCAGCGCCATCGTTGCACTCGATGATTGCAACACGAGGGTCAGTACCGTGCCGAATACCAAGAAGATAAGTACCGACCAAAAACCGTGCTGTGTCCACGCGGTGATGAACGAGAGCACCTCGGGGGTCTTCTGCAAGTCGGGCACCGACTCCTTCATCAGTGACAGACCGAGGAATAGCAACGAGAAGCCGATAATCAGTTCGCTGACATTGCGGCGGCGTTCGCTCTTGGCGATGCTTAAGATAAAGCCGATAGCCATCAGAGGTACTGCCAAAATCGAGATGTCGGCCTTAAATCCGAGCAACGAAATCATCCACGCTGTAACTGTGGTACCGATGTTGGCACCCATAATTACACCGATAGCCTGGTTGAGCGCCAGCAGTCCGGCATTCACAAATCCGACAACCATAACGGTTGTGGCACTCGAGGATTGGATGATTGAGGTGATTGTAAGACCGGTGGCAACGCTTTTGAAGCGGTTGGAGGTCATTGCTCCCAAAAAGTGGCGCATCTTGTCGCCGGCAACTTTCTGAAGGCCGGAGCTCATCAGGTTCATTCCGTAGAGGAACATACCAAGCGCTCCGATGAGTGTGAAGATTTGTAGTAACATAATTTATTTAGTATGTTTGAGTTTTGCCTTTTGCTGCATTTTCGCTAACAAAAATAGCAATATTTTGATTTCGGAGATACGCTTTTGTTGGAAATTAACAAAAAATTAAAGATTTTGTAATGATTTTGTAACATAAACGAGCTTGTCGTGTGGCCTAAAATCAAAGAACCGCCCAACTTTCAATGTTGGACGGTTCCTGTTTTAGCGCTTCGGTTGATGATTCCGACTACTCCTCTGCGGGCTCCTCGGGGAGTTTGAACTCGGTGAAACCTGCAGCAAGCAGAGCGTTGTACCAAGCGAATACCTTCTTGATATCCGAAACGTGAACTCTCTCGCGGTCATACTCGGGCAGAACCTCTGCGAAGTAAGCCTTCAGCTTCTCGGGAGCCTCCTTATGCGAGATTGCCTCCTTGCCACCGGTGTAGTTGTAGATGTTGGTGAATACCTGCGCCAAAGCGATATCCTCACCCTCGGTGTACATCGAAATCTCGGTCAGTGCGCTCACACGCGAAGTTGCCGATGCGTTCATACGCTTGCCATCTGCCAGCGACTCAACGATGATGCCGTTGGTCGATTGTGCAACGTATTTGAAGAGTCCGGGCTGACCCGAAATTGCCAAAATCTCCTGTAATTCCATAGTTTTTCTATTTTTTTTGTTTTGTTAGTTTTCCAATTCAGTGCTCAAATATAGCAATAATTTCTTAAAACGAAATTTTTCGCGCTTAGGGTTGTACCGTGTAGGTGTAGTACTCTGAGAAGCTCGAGGGCGAGTAGAGTTCGATGCCGTACTCGGTGGTGCAGTAGAGGGTAAAGATTACCATCTTGCCGGCCTTCTGCTTCGGAATTATAGCCTCGAAATCAAAAGGTTTGCCCTCCTCGATAACGACATTATTTGCCGCGAATTTTCTCTCTTTATCCTCCTTGAATTCGCACGCGGTGCAAGTTGTCGGCTTTGTCAGGGTTTGTGCTCCGCACGCGGGGCAGACGTAGATGTAGGTGTGAGCGATTGATGCAAGTTTTTTCCAAGTTGCCTCCTCGCCTTCAGCCGTTGGCTCAACCTTCATTTGTAGCTCCTGATTCTTCCTGACGATTCTCATCTCGGGAGCTTGCTCGCCCCAAGTTGGAGTGAATACCCAATACTTCACGCAGACAAATCCACGACCGAAGGGGCTGGTAACCTTTGCCGAGATCTGCAGATCGTCGTTGGCTGTCACGTTTGTCAAATCGTGCGATATGGCAACGTTTTCGATTGTCGGCAGGTCGTAATATCTTAATTTAGGATCAAGCTCACATCCCGCAAAAGTAATGATGGCAACAAGAGCCCAAAGTAGTTTTTTCATAATCTTGGTGTTATTTCGGATGTAAAAGTAGTGAAAAATAATTAAAAAACGTTATATTTGTATGTTTAATAGAAAAGTCTAATACTATGAAGAGAAAAATAGCAATTATTGGTTCGGGAATGATGGGCTCGGCTTTGGCTTTCCCCGCATTTGAAAATGGTCACGAGGTGCATCTTGTTGGTACTCCGCTCGACCGTGATATTATCGATGAGTGTCGTCGCTCGAATAAGCATCCCAAGTTCGATATCGCCTTCCCCGAGGGTGTGAAGTACTACCAGTTCGAGGAGTGGAAGCAGGCTGTCGAGGGTGCTGATTTTGTGATCGGAGGTGTCTCGTCGTTTGGCGTGGATTGGTTTCTTGAGGAGGTGCTGACCAATCTCGACCCGAAGATGCCGGTGCTCTCGGTAACCAAAGGCCTTATCAATCTGCCCGATGGAACGCTGATTTCGTATCCTGCATATTGGCAGACCGAGCTTCTGAAGAGGGGTATCGAGCGTGAGGTTTGTGCTATCGGTGGCCCGTGCACTTCGTACGAGTTGGTTTATCACGATCAGACTGAGGTTGCATTCTGTGGTAAGGATATTGCTACGCTGAAGATGATGAAGGAGTCGATGCAGACATCTTACTACCATATCTCGCTCACCAACGATGTTATCGGTCTGGAGAGCGCCGTAGCTCTTAAGAATGCATATGCTCTGGGCGTTGCGATGACTATCGGTCTGGTTAATCGCGAGAACGGCGAGAATGCAGGTCTGCACTACAACTCGCAGGCAGGTGCCTTCTATCAGGCAACTAAGGAGATGAGCCGTCTTTTGAAGATTCAGGGTGCATCGGAGGATAGTACATACATCGGTATTGGCGACCTCTACGTTACAGTTTATGGCGGTCGTACCCGCAAGATCGGTATCCTGCTCGGCGAGGGTAAGAGCTACGAGGAGGCTATGGAGATCCTTTCGGGAGTAACTCTCGAGTCGTTGGTTGTGGCACGTCGTGTGGCGAAGGCTATCTATCGTAAGGCAGAGCTTGGTATGCTCGATTTGGCAGACTTCCCGCTGATGGTACACGCAAACGATGTACTGGACAATGGTAAGGATGCGCAGCTTCCGTGGGAGTCGTTTACATTCGATAATACAAAATAACAAATACCTAACTAACAGAATCTAAAAATTTCAACACAATGAACACTGACCTGAATAAAAAATACAGGTATTGGGAGTGGCGTACAATTATCGTGCTGATGATTGGTTACGCGCTCTACTACTTTGTGCGCAAGAATCTTAGTACGGCTATTCCAGCCATTGAGATGGAGCTTGGTATCACCAAGGCTCAACTTGGTGTCTTCTTGACTCTGCACGGTATTATCTACGGATTTTCACGTTTTGTAAACGGAATCCTGGTGGACCGATTCAGTAAGAAGAATATTATGACCATAGGTCTTATTATCTCGGCCGCAATCAACCTCGCTATCTGCTTCAGCCCGAAGCTGAATGGAGTGATGAATCTGCTCGATGGCGAAGGTAAGGCAACACTTCTTTTGGTCTATCTGATTGGCTCGTTGTGGGTTGTGAACGGATATATTCAGGGTATGGGTGTGCCGCC
>JAGBVQ010000226.1 GCA_017630245.1 Alistipes sp.
CGGTAGCAATCTCAACGAATGCACCGTAGTCAGCCATTACAACAACCTTACCGGTAACCTTGTCGCCAACCTTGAGGTTTGCATCCAAAGCCTCCCAGGGGTGGGGAACGAGCTGCTTAAGACCCAAAGCGATACGCTTCTTCGACTCATCGAAGTCGAGGATAACAACCTGAAGCTTCTGGTCGAGAGCAACGATCTCCTCGGGGTGATTTACGCGGCCCCACGAAAGGTCGGTGATGTGGATAAGACCATCAACGCCGCCCAGGTCGATGAATACACCGTACGAAGTGATATTCTTAACGGTACCCTCAAGGATCTGACCCTTCTCGAGCTTCGACATAATAACCTGCTTCTGTGCCTCGAGCTCAGCCTCGATGAGAGCCTTGTGCGAAACAACAACATTGCGGAACTCCTGGTTGATCTTAACAACCTTGAACTCCATAGTCTTGTCAACGTATACATCGTAGTCACGGATCGGCTTAACATCGATCTGCGAACCGGGAAGGAACGCCTCGATACCGAATACGTCTACGATCATACCGCCCTTAGTGCGGCACTTAACGTAACCCTTAATGATCTCGTCCTTCTCAAGAGCCTCGTTAACACGATCCCAAGACTTGAGCTGACGAGCCTTCTTGTGCGAGAGAGCAAGCTGACCAGCCTTGTCCTCAACAGACTCAACGTAAACCTCTACGGTGTCACCAGCCTGCAACTCCGAGTTGTAGCGGAACTCCGATACGGGAATCATACCCTCGCTCTTGTAGCCGATGTTTACGATAACCTCGCGCTTGTTGATCTCGGTAACAGTACCCTCAACAACCTCGCCTACTGCGATGTTCGACATAGTCTTGCCATAAGCCTCGGTGATCTGCTCCTTGCTCTGGTCGTAAAGACCTGTCTCGTTTTCAAATGCGTTCCAATCGAAATTCTCGTTTGCAACCTTCTTTACATCTTCCATTTGGAAATAATTTTTGCGATACAATCGCTCGTTAAAAGTTAATAATTAAATGATTTACAGTCCCTTCGCACGCAATACACGCGCAAAAGGACTGCAAAGATAGGCAAAAAATGTTGATAATCAAATTTTTCGCCGAAAATATTTCTCTCTACTTCGCGGCATCGAGCTGCGAAAGTGCAAAGGCGTAGGCTCCTACCGAAATCGCCTTACTTGCACCCATCTTCGAAATTGCCACACCGACACGCTTCATCGGATCGAACGTCACCACGCGATCGCTACCCGGAACCTTCAATTCGCGCTCGGCACCACGAGCAAACTCCACAAACTCCGCCTCATTATCAAGGTCAAAAACACGCATCTGTACACGGTTGATCTCATCGCCCGAGAGGGTGCGGATTTTACCTCGCATTTCAGCCAGCAGAGCAGGCATTATATACTTTCGTGCAGCTGTAATTCCACCACCGATAACTATCAGAGAATCAGCGAGTGTCACCGCCGTAGCCATAGCATTGCCGGCCACCTCACCCATCTGGGCAAAGGCTCCGCGAGCAGCCTCCGCATCGCCTTCTCTTCTTCCCTCGGCAATCTCGAAAATATCCTTCGGCTCAAAGGTGTGATCAGCCTCTCCCGACAACTCTGCGTAGACCCTCTTCACGGCACGCACCGCAACTCCATCCTCTACGATATTGCCGGCGATATTTTTATGCTCCAAGCAGAAGGTCTCAACGCACGAATTATCTCCTCGATTAAGGCGGTTATCTATCACCATACCCACACCGAAGCCCGTACCAAAGGTATAACCCAGCAGGTTGCGATAGCGCTTATTACTACCCGCCTGCTCCAATCGGGCATTCACCTCGGGTAGCACGCCGCAAAGCGCCTCGCCATAAGCGAACAGGTCGCCATCATTATTTATAAATACGGGGATCCCAAACTTCTCCTCCAAGAAGGGGCCGAGCGCCACACCATCACGGAATGACGGAAAGTTGGGCAGATATCCGCCACCGATAACGCCATTAGGATAATCGGCCGGGCCGGGAAAGGCGAAACTTATCGCCACGGGCGGCTCCTCGAGCATCGAGATAACACGCTCGAAACCAGCAACAAGAGTAGCAAGGCACATATCCAAATCGTGAGCCTGCGAAGGCATAGTCACCGGCTCTACGATAAACTCCCCGGCACGCATCGCACCGAAAACAAAGTTCGTACCGCCGGCATCGAGTGTAATCACCACTCGTTTATCATCTCTATACATAGTTTTGGTTTTAGTTGTTCCTACAACAAAGGTAATACTTTTCGCCAAAAGCCGCACAACTTCTACCACAAAGAGTTCAAAATATCCCGCTGCAAGAAAATTATCGCCCTATTTCTCGCGAAAATCAAAACAAAAAACTATCTTTGTAGATGTGAAAATTTTCGCCTTTCGGAAGGGATGCCCGACAATCCTCCCAAGGCAAAGCGCAAACCATATAAAACTACGAAAGAGTATGTCGATATTCTCACTATTCGGAGGCAAGGCGAAGAAGCCGAGCTATCCGCAAGATAAAATCGCAACCCGCGATGGTGGCGAAGTTACCCTCACCTTCTTCAGCCACGCATCATTGGCTATCGAGGTTGACGATCGCCACATCTACATAGATCCGGTAGATTCGTTTGCCGACTATGCACACCTACCCAAGGCCGATGTTGTGGTTGTCACCCACTCGCACTACGACCATCTGGATCGTACTGCTATCGACAAGATCACAACCCGCCAAAGCGCAATCGTCTGCGACAAGACCTCGGCCGAGGCATTCGATTTCGACTGCTTCACGATGACTCCCGGCTCGACCGCTGAGCCGATCGAAGGAGTGCATATCGAGGCTGTTGCTGCCTACAACACCTCGGAGGGACATCTCGACTTCCACCCCAAGGCGCGTGAGGATTGCGGCTACATCATCACCATCGGCGGCACCCGCTTCTACATCGCCGGCGACACCGAGAACAACGAGGATGTAAAGTCTGTCAAGGATATCGACATAGCATTCCTTCCTGTGAATCAGCCCTATACAATGACCGTTGATCAGGCCGTTGATGCAGTAAAGGCCATCCGCCCCGCAATCTTCTACCCCTACCACTATGGTCAGGTCGAGGAGAAGACCGACATCGAGCGCTTGGCGCACGAGTTGGAAGGGGTAGCCGAAGTTCGTGTACGTCCTATGGAATAATCCGAATCTGCTATGAAAAAGATACTATATATAATAGCTATACTCTCATCGTTGGGAGTATTGGCAAAGGGTCCCGAAACTCCGCTAATGATCGCCCACCGAGGCGGCTGGACCCAGCGCACCGTAGCGGCCGCTGACGGCACCACAACCAAGGAGTTTGTCGTTCCCGAAAATAGCGTTGCGGCGGTAGGTATGGCACGCCGTTTCGGCTATGACGGCATCGAGTGCGATGTAAAATATACAAAGGATAGCGTAATGATTCTGATGCACGACAAGACGATGAACCGCACCGTGCGCAACGCTGCCGACTACTCCCCGCTAAAGGAGCCACTGCGAGTAGGAGATTTCACCTACGAGCAGTTGCGTCGCGACTTTGTTTTAGCCTCAGATGACCCCGCTATGCGCGCTCCGATTCCGACCCTTGAGGAGGTTCTCGCAGAGTGTAAAAAAGAGGGTATGCTCGCTGTTCTTCACAGCGCTGTTCCCGAATCTTACGCATTGGCGCAGAAGATGTTAGGCGACGATGGCTGGGTAGCATTCAATAGCTACGACGACATCCTTGCCGAGGCACGCAAAGTATCGAACTGCCTCATTCTGCTCGATCCCGGAAAGCAGAAGAATCAGAGCGTAGAGAGAACTATCCAGCGACTCGAAAATCTGGGTGGCCGTTGCGGTGTTTCGAGTATGAAACGCTCGTTGCTCACCGAGGATTACTGCCACGCTCTTCTCGAGAAGGGATACCAGATCCAATCCTCCATCTTCAAGACCCCGCACGAGGTGCAGGCCCTGCGAAACGGAGTGACGATTCTGCTTACCGATTTTGCCAAGCTCCCCGAGTCGGACAAACGCCCTGCAATGAAGCTTCGCAAGCGCAACTACCACCACTCGAAACCCATTGCCAAGCAGTGGAGTCGCCAGATTGAGTGCGGCGCACTAACCCTCGAGATTGACTTTGAGGGTACGGTCGATATTCTGCTCAATGGCGAGAAGCGCTACTCTCTTACCCGCAACTCGCGCGGCACCGACCGGCTGGGTATGCGATTTATCGAGAATGCCCCGTCACTTGAGGTTTCGATTTCCGACGGTGGCGTCATTCGCTCACTCAAGGCCGATGTCTATCAGTATTAGCACGATATAGAGCCTAAATCAGACGATAGGGAGTCCAATAATGTTGGGCTCCCTATCGTTTTAGAGTATAAAAATTTCGATATTTGGCAGAAATGTATTACCTTTGGTAAAAATTCGCAAACTATGGCTGTATTTAAGGTTGAGGGAGGTCACCGCCTCCACGGAGAGATAACACCGCAAGGTGCAAAGAATGAGGCACTGCAGATTATCTGCGCAACGTTGCTGACCGAAGAGCGAGTGGTGGTACACAACATCCCGCACATTCTCGACATTATGCAACTTATCGACCTGCTGCGTTCGATGGGTGTTGTGGTTGAGGATCTGGGCGAGGGCACCTTTGCCTTCACTGCCAAGGATATCGACCTGGAGTATATGCGTAGCGACGACTACCAGAAGCGTTGCCGTCGTCTGCGTGGCTCGGTGATGATGGTAGGTCCGCTCTTGGCTCGTTTCGGCGTGGGTTATGTTCCCAAGCCGGGAGGCGATAAGATCGGCCGCCGCCGTCTAGATACCCACTTTATCGGTTTCCAGAAGCTGGGTGCACGATTCAACTTCGATAGCGCTGACGAGTTCTTTGCCGTTGAGGCCGAGGAGCTGAAGGGTTGCTATATGCTTCTTGACGAGGCCTCGGTGACCGGTACTGCCAATATCGTTATGGCGGCAGTTCTGGCCAAGGGTACAACCACAATCTACAACGCAGCCTGCGAGCCCTACCTGCAACAGCTCTGCAAGATGCTCAACCGTATGGGTGCCAAGATCTCGGGCATCGCTTCGAATCTGCTCACCATCGAGGGAGTCGAGCGTCTGGGAGGTACGGAGCATACGATGTTGCCCGATATGATTGAGGTCGGCTCGTTCATCGGTATGGCTGCAATGACCCGTTCGGAGCTGACAATCAAGGATGTATCGTACGAAAACCTGGGCATCATTCCGGCACAATTTGCCCGCCTGGGTATTCAGTTCGAGCAGCGTGGTGACGATATTTATATCCCGCAGCAGGACCACTACAGCATCGAAACCTTCCTCGATGGCTCGATTATGACCATCGCCGATGCCCCGTGGCCCGGCCTGACGCCCGATCTGCTGTCGATCTTCTTGGTTGTGGCCACCCAGGCGA
>JAGBVQ010000227.1 GCA_017630245.1 Alistipes sp.
AGGCATTCGTATACGGCTCTACGCCAATGTTCTATGCCTACGCAACCGCAATCCTCATCGCCGGCACTATGTTCGTTATGTGGCTCGGTGAGAAGATCACAGACAAGGGTATCGGTAACGGTGTGTCGCTCATCATTATGATCGGTATCGTAGCACGCCTTCCGCACGCACTCTTGGCTGAGGTAAATGCACGTTTGGGCACATCGACAGGTAGTATCATTATGATCATTGTCGAGCTCGTACTGCTCTTCCTGGTATTCTTGGCTACCATCGCAGTCGTACAGGCAGTCCGCAAGGTTCCCGTACAGTACGCAAAGCGTATCGTAGGTAATAAGCAGTATGGCGGCGTTCGTCAGTACATTCCTATCAAGATGAATGCAGCGAACGTAATGCCTATCATCTTCGCTCAGGCGTTGATGTTTATTCCTATGTTGTTCGCAGGTGTTGCCCCCGGTTTCGCTGGAGCATTCTCTAACATGACCGGTTTCTGGTACAACTTTACGCTTGCGGTGTTGGTAATTGTCTTCACGTTCTTCTACACGGCAATTATCATCAATCCTCAAATGATGGCAGACGATATGAAGCGTAACGGCGGCTTCATCCCCGGTGTTAAGCCCGGTAAGGCAACCGTTTCGTATATCGATGGCATCATTACGAGAATCACCCTCCCGGGTTCGATCTTCCTCGCAATCGTGGCAATTATGCCTGCGTTGGCGATGAAGTTCCTGGGTGTTCAGCAGGCCTTCGCATATTTCTACGGAGGTACTTCGTTGCTGATTATGGTGGGTGTTGTTCTCGACACTCTCAAGCAGATAGAGAGCTACCTGTTGATGCGTCACTATGATGGTCTGATGAAGACCGGTCGCATTCAGGGTCGCTACTAACAGTTTTAATAAGAGTTCATTTGTTAAATGATATACCTTAAGACCAACGAAGAGATAGAGTTGCTCCGCGAGAATAATATTCTTGTGAGTCAGGCTCTGGCAGAGGTTGCAAAACACATCAAGCCGGGAGTAACGACCAAGGAGCTGGATCGAATCGCCGATGATTTTATCCGCTCTCACGGAGCAATTCCTTCTTTTCTTGGTTACGAGGGCTATCCTGCTTCGGCTTGTATTTCGGTCAATGAGCAGGTGGTTCACGGTATTCCGTCGGATTACGTTATCAAAGAGGGCGACATAGTGTCGGTCGATTTGGGTACGTTTATGAAGGGGTTCAATGGTGATTCGGCATATACGTTTGCCGTAGGAGAGATTTCGGACGATGTACGTCGTCTTTTGGAGGTCACCAAAGAGGCTCTTTACAAGGGTACAGCACAGGCGAAGGTCGGAAATCGCGTAGGCGATATCTCGGCAGCAGTGCAGGAGTACGCAGAAAGCTTCGGCTTTGGCGTAGTGCGCGAGTTGGAGGGACACGGACTGGGACGAAAAATGCACGAGGCTCCCGGTATCCCCAATTATGGCTTGCGCGGCAGAGGACCACTCCTCAAGGAGGGTATGGTCATCTGTATAGAACCGATGATAACAATGGGCAACCGAGCGATAGTGTTCGAGCGTGATGGCTGGACAGTCAGAACGCGCGACAGAAAGCCCGCAGCTCACTTTGAGTTTGCAGTGGCAATTCGCAAAGATGGTCCGGACGTGCTGACGGATTTCGGTATAATCGAAAACGTACTTAACAACTAAACAACTCTATGGCAAAACAGGCTGCTATTGAAATGGACGGAACAATCATCGAGGCATTGTCGAATGCAATGTTCCGCGTTGAATTGGATAACGGACACGTTATCACCGCCCACATCTCGGGAAAGATGCGTATGCACTACATCAAGATCCTTCCCGGAGATAAAGTAAAAGTGGAGATGACTCCTTATGATTTGAGTAAGGGTCGTATATCCTTTAGGTACAAATAATCAAGATTGCTTGAAAATTATGAAAGTAAAAGCATCAATCAAGAAAAGAAGCGAGGATTGCAAGATCGTACGTCGTAAAGGTAAGCTTTACGTAATCTACAAGAAAAATCCTAAATTCAAAATGCGCCAAGGGTAAATGTTAAACGATTAAATTAAAGAAACAGAAACTTTATGGCACGTATAGTCGGTGTAGATTTACCAAAGAATAAAAGAGGCGAGATCGGTCTGACCTATATCTACGGTATTGGTCGTAGCACAGCTCAGAAGATTCTCGATAATTGTGGTATTAGCCACGATGTAAAAGTACAGGATTGGACTGACGAGCAGGTCGGCGCTATCCGTTCGGCAATCGCAGAGATGGGATTGAAGGTCGAGGGTGAGTGCCGTTCGGTAGTTCAACTCAATATCAAGCGTCTGATGGATATCGGTTGCTACCGTGGTATCCGTCACCGTTTGGGTCTTCCGGTTCGTGGTCAGTCGACCAAGAATAACGCGCGTACTCGTAAGGGTCGCAAGAAGACAG
>JAGBVQ010000228.1 GCA_017630245.1 Alistipes sp.
AAAGATAGAAAAATAAAGTGAAACGAAAAAACTACGGCCTAAAAAATTGCTCGTTTCGGACGGTTTCGGCACAATAGTGGGGAGTTTTGCCCTTTTTGGGCGCTTTTTTTCCACGAAATGTTGTACATCGGCCCAAAATCCACTACTTTTGTAGAATGGACTTTCAGCTTTCATCCAATTACGCTCCGCAAGGCGATCAGCCCGAAGCCATCCGTGGCTTGGTCGAGGCCATCGCCTCGCAGGAGGTACGCCACGTGACGCTGCTCGGCGTGACCGGGTCGGGTAAGACCTTCACGGCGGCCAATGTCATCGGGTCGCTGAATCGTCCGACGCTCGTGCTGAGCCACAACAAAACCCTTGCTGCTCAGCTCTATAACGAGTTCAAAAACTTCTTCCCCGAAAACGCTGTCGAGTATTTCGTCTCCTACTACGATTACTACCAGCCCGAGGCCTATCTGCCCACCACCGACACCTACATCGAGAAGGACCTCTCGATCAATGCCGAGATTGAGCAGTTGCGTCTGCACACCGTTGCCACGCTGCTCTCGGGGCGACGGGATGTGATTGTTGTATCGAGTGTTTCGTGTCTGTATGGTATCGGAAATCCTGCTGACTTCCACGCGACATCTATCTCGATTAAGGTGGGCGAGCGGGTTAATTACAAGCACTTCCTCTACCACTTGGTCGAGGCGCTCTACACCCGCACGGAGCTGGAGCTAACGCCCGCTACGTTCCGCGTCAAGGGCGACACGATAGATATTATGGCCGCCTTTGGCGACAACTGCTACCGCGTTACATTCTTCGACGACGAGATCGAGTCGATACAGCGAATCGACCCAACGAGTGGCCAACGATTGGAGTCGATAGGCTCGGTAACGATCTTTCCGGCCAATCTCTTCGTCACCACGAAGGAGCGCATCAACACCGCTGTCGAGCAGATATATCTCGACCTTGGCAAGCGCATCGCCTTCTTCGAGAAGAACGACCGCCCGATGGAGGCACAGCGCATCAAGCAGCGTGTGGAGTACGATCTGGAGATGATTAAGGAGCTGGGCTACTGTCCCGGCATTGAGAACTACTCGCGTTACTTCGACGGTCGTGCCGAGGGTACACGCCCATTCTGTCTGTTGGACTACTTCCCCGAAGATTATATGATGGTCGTGGACGAGAGCCACGTCACACTGCCGCAGGTGCACGCGATGTTTGGTGGCGACCGCGCCCGCAAAGAGAATCTTGTGGAGTACGGCTTCCGATTGCCGGCCGCTAAGGACAACAGACCATTGCGTTTCGAGGAGTTCGAGCAGATGATGGGTACGGCCATCTACGTCAGCGCCACGCCCGCCGACTTCGAGCTGGAGAAGAGCGAGGGCCTCATCGCCGAGCAGCTAATCCGCCCGACGGGATTGATCGATCCGCCGCTTGAGGTACGACCAACGGAGAATCAGATTGACGACTTGATTGAGGAGATTGACAAGCGCGTCAAAGTCGATGATAAAATTTTGGTTACTACAATAACCAAGCGTATGGCCGAGGAGCTGTCGAAGTATTTCGACCGCGTGGGTGTGCGCAACCGATATATCCACTCCGACGTAGATACGCTGGAGCGAGTGCAGATTCTGGAGGATTTGCGTGCGGGAATGTTCGATGTGCTGG
>JAGBVQ010000229.1 GCA_017630245.1 Alistipes sp.
CAGGGAATCAAGCGTGGAATTATGGAGATGGCCGATATGATGGTCATCACTAAGGCTGATGGTGAGAATATTCACAAGGCACAACTTGCTAAGGCTCAGTATCAAAATGCCCTTCACCTCTTCCCTCTGCCCGAGTCGCAGTGGCGAGCAAAGGTCTTCACCTGCTCGTCGGTCGATAAGGTCGGTCTTGAGGAGGTTTGGTGTGGCGTAGAGGAGTATCTTAACCATATCGAGGCGAATGGATACTTCCAGGCTAACCGCAACCGCCAGAATAAGTATTGGATGTACGAGACTATCAACGAAACGCTGAAGAATAACTTCTATCGCAACCCTGAAATTGAGGGTCGCATCGAGGAGGTTGAACAGCGTGTTTTGGATGCAAAACTTTCGTCATTTATCGCTGCCAAGGAGTTGTTGGATATCTACTTCGGTAAGTAGCGAACGTGAGATTTTGAGAATAATAAAGGCGTTAAGGATTGAGTTTCTTAACGCCTTTATTATTTTAATTTATAGAGTTTTAATATCTATCTCTTAGTAACTTGACCAACTCGGGAACGCCCACCGCAGCGCGAGCCTGAATATGGGTCACGGGGTTGCGGACTAGCGAGAGATTGGGCGTTGCAGGATCTACCAAATATATCGGCACTTCGGGGCGAATATAATGCACAAGTGAAGCTGCGGGATAGACCGCAAGCGAGGTGCCAACCACGACCATAACGTCTGCCGTAGCGGCAATCTTTATCGCCGGCTCGAACATCGGCACCGCCTCGCCGAAAAAGACGATATGAGGTCGCAGGGGCGCACCGTCGGGCGCAGTATCTTCCAACCGTTGCTCCCAACCCTCAATCGGGACAATAAGGTTGGGATTTTGCATCGAACGCAACTTTGTGAGTTCTCCGTGAAGGTGCGTGACGCGAGTAGAGCCTGCCCTCTCGTGGAGATTATCGACATTCTGCGTTACAACCTCTACGTCAAACCGCTGCTCCAATTCGGCAATGGCGTAATGAGCAGCATTTGGTTCCTTTTCGAATAGCTCCTTGCGGCGCTTGTTGTAGAACTCTATGACAGTTGCTCGATCACGCATCAGAGCCTCGGGGGTGCAGACATCTTCAATACGATAATTAGCCCACAGACCATCCGCATCACGAAAGGTTGCAATACCACTATCGGCACTTACTCCGGCACCGGTAAAAACGACTATTTTTGTAGGTTTCATCTGAGTCGTAAGTATTTGGTCTACAATAATTCCAATATCTGCTTGGGAGAGTCCACTATCGCATCGGCGCCACCCTCCTTCAACTCTTCTCGAGAACGGAAGCCCCACGTTACGCCTACGGCCTTGATGCCGGCTGCTCGGGCAGTCTGCATATCGACACCCGAGTCACCGATATGCATTGTTTCGCTCGGCTCGACGCCCGCAGCGGCGATAATTTCGCGGTCGATTTGCGGGTCGGGCTTGAGGGGTATACCCTCTCTCTGTCCAAGTACAGCAACGAACTCAACGTCAGGGAAGAATGAACGGATTAGTTGCTCGGTGCCTGCCTGGAATTTATTGGAGGCTACGGCAATCTTTACGCCACGCTCTGCGAGGGATTCGATGAGTTGGGGAATAC
>JAGBVQ010000022.1 GCA_017630245.1 Alistipes sp.
AACTTAAAGTTGCAATCGCTCATTGCAGGGTGTCCATACATCTCGAATGGCGCATCCGTACCACGACCAAGACTCACGATTGTACCCTCAAAGAGGCAGACTGCGGGATAGAGATATATAGCACGCTGCGTGCGCAGATTTGGCGAAGGTGCTATCGGCAGAACGTAGCGCATCTCGCGCCTATAACCCTCGACAGGGATAATGGTCAGATTGACCCTGCTTGTCCACCCCTCTCCCACTGCCATACGGGCAATCTCGCCCATCGTAAGGCCGTGTACTACGGGGATGGGCAGCGCACCCACGCCCGACTTATAGCGCATATCGAGAATCGGACCGTCAACATACATTCCATTAGGATTGGGGCGATCCAGCACGACCACCTGCAGACCGAACTCGGCACACGCCTCCATCATTCGGAG
Source organism: Alistipes sp. (assembly GCA_017630245.1). GTDB lineage: Bacteria > Bacteroidota > Bacteroidia > Bacteroidales > Rikenellaceae > Alistipes. The sequence goes on from JAGBVQ010000022.1 coordinate 420, forward strand.
CATCGTTATATAATAGGTATAGAATCTCAGACCCACATCCTGCATATCGACCACAAGCAGATCGAACGAGCGCATCACCTCATCCGAGGGGCGCTTTTTATTGCCGTCATAGAGCGAACGGATAGGGATTCCGGTCTTCTCGTCCACGCTACTTGCCACCTTCTCGCCGGCATCTGCCGTACCTCTAAAGCCGTGTTCGGGCGAGAATATTGCAGTAACATTAACCCCCTCGCGGCAGAGCATATCGACCAGATGCTCCTTTCCCACCATCGAGGTGTGGTTCGCCAACAGAGCCACTCGCCTATTGGCAAGCAGCGGCAGATATTGCTCCCTGCGCTCGGCGCCAACACGCAGCCCCGCCGCCTGCACCCCAAGAGTGCAGAGCAGAGATAGGAGCAATATGATGAATCGCTTCATTTTGCAACTAAGCATCAGAGAAAACGATGCGTTTACTCCGTTATAGCCTTCATCTTAGCCGGCTTGGCTACATAACCTTCAGGCAACTGAATCAGGTCCGAATCCTCGGCTCCAAACGAGCGATAGTACTCGTTGAACTGCGCCACGATATCGTAACGCTGAGCCAGGCCCGCCAGATAGTAGATCTGCGACAGCTCGTCAAACTTCTCATCAAGAATACCCGATACAAGATCTGCACCGGCACCCTCGAAGCGCAGATAGTGCTCAATATACTCAATCAGCACCTCGGCATAATCAATCAGCAGAGCATCACCCTTCTCGCCCTCGCCGATAGCGTAGTAGGCCTCGATGAAGGGGTAGGTATTAGCCTCAGTATAGCGCACCTGCGAGGTGGGCAGCACCGCCAGACCACGATCAAGCAACTCGATAGCCTTCTCGTTATCGCCACGACGGATAAACTCCTTCGCCACACGAGCAAAGGCCTCACGTGCACGCGATACTCCAAGATTATACTGCGTGAAGTAGTCAACATAGACCTTCTCGTCGGCAAGGTTACCATAGCGGAAGGTTTCCATCATCAACGGATAGACATAGTCGGGATCGATGCGGCCAATCTCCCACGAACTCTTGTAGGGTGTCAAGATCGGCACAAAACGATAGGAGTAACCGTCAAACTGCAGATAGTCGAGCAGACCCAAATCCTGCAGAACGTATACCTGCGTGAAGGCAATCGGGCGCTTCCAATCGAACGAAGCCAGCAAGTCGAGAATCATAAGTTGGCTTCTGTCGAGCGACGAGGCCGTAACGTTCAGGTAGACCGTATCGACCATCAAATCCCTCTCCTCGGGTTTCACGATGCCCGAAGCGATTGCGTTATCCTTATTAACGGGCAGCGCAATGCGGCGTGCCGGCAGGTAGTCGGTCATCGAGCCATCCACCAGCGGAGCCTTCGAGCGTGGATCCTCACTGCGGATGAAATCCATAATCTCGTCAATCTCGACGACACGATCCAGTCTCTCCTCTACGGGCAACCACTCGTTAGTGTTATAATACTTGCTGCGCGGCAACGAGAAGGGTACTCCCTCGGCATCGTTCGCCTTACACTTCATCTCGTCAATATACCAATCGCCACCCAGATAGCTCGAGTTCATAATACGCACATCGGGGCGCACACCATCAACCTCCTGATTAAACCAGAGAGGGAAAGTATCGTTATCGCCATAGTTTATGACAATCGTATTCGGGAGGAGCGACTGCAGATAGTTCCAACCCACATCGCGAGCCATTGTTCGGCCCGAGCGGTCGTGGTCGTCCCAGTTCTGGGCGCAGAGGATTGTCGGCACCGAGAGGCAGACAACCGTAGCTGCAACTGCCGTAGCCACATTATTGCGACGAGTGAGCGACGAGAGCATCTCCTTAATGGCCAACACTCCCAAGCCCATCCACATCGAGAAGGCATAGAACGAACCCGCATAGACGTAGTCACGCTCACGCACCTCGGCAGGCGAAGAGTTGAAGTAGACCACAAGTGCCACACCCATCATTATAAAGAGCCACATAACCACCACAAAGTTGCGCTGGTCGCGATTGAGCTGATAAATAAGACCGATAAGGCCCAAAATGAAGGGGAGGAAGAAGTAGGTATTTCTTGCGCGGTTGCCCTCAATCTCTCGCGGCAGGTTATCCTGCGGTCCGAGGTAGAGTTCATCCACCGCCTTTACACCCGACATCCAGTTTCCGTTGGTGATGGTCACCTCCGAAGCCTGAATATCATCCTGACGACCCACGAAGTTCCAGAGGAAGTAGCGCAGGTACATATAACTCAACTGATAGGAGAAGAAGTAGTTGAGATTCTCGAGGAACGTAGGCTCGACGATCGTACGCACCGACTCGCCATTGCTGTAACGCACCTTCTTACCGTAGTCGAGCACCTCGCCACGCACCGGGCGACCACTCTCATCACGAATAACCTCACCCTTCTCGTCACGCATTACCTCTACCTTAGTGCGATATGCAGCCCACGGCTTATAGTCGCGCTCCTTCTTGTTGTAGTCCCACATTCGGGGGAAGAGGTGCATAAACTGCGAGGGATAGGTGTAACCCTCGATGGTCGAAGCCTTCTCATAGCGGCCCGTATCCTTATTGAGATAGTAGAACTCCTTCACCTCATAATCCTCGATGGGAGCCGAGTAGTAGGCTCCATACAGGAGCGGGCGGTTACCATATTGGTCACGGTTGAGCACCGAGAGCAGAGCGTGGGGATTGTCGGGGTCGTTACTATTCATCGGGGGATTTGCCGCAGCACGAATCGACACCGAGGCATACGACGAGAAGCCGAGCAGGATCATTGTCAGCGACAAGACCGCCAAGTTCGCTAGACGCCAACCCCTCTTGTGAGTAAACCACACGCCCCAGCCACACAAAGCCATCAATGCAAAGGCAAAGAATATCATTCCCGAATTGACCGGCAGAGAGAACGTATTGACAAACAGCACATCAACCATCGCACCGACATATACCGTATAGGGGATAATTATGCCATTGATAACAATCAGCAGCGCACCCGACACGAGCGTAGCCAACACGCAACCCTTCAAAGTAACCTTTTGCGTCTTGCGGAAGTAGTAGATAAAGACCAATGCCGGGATTGTCAGCAAGTTAAGGATGTGAACACCAATCGACAGACCCATCAGGTAGGCAATCAGCACAATCCAGCGCACTGCGTGGGGCTCATCGGCCTGCTCCTCCCAGCGCAGCATCAGCCATACGACCAGCGCCGTAAACATCGACGAGAGCGCATATACCTCACCCTCGTATGCCGAAAACCAGAATGTATCGGTAAAGGCATAACCCAATGCACCGACAACGCCAGCGCCCAAGACTGCAATGGCATTAGCCTTCGAGAGAGGCTTGCCCTCTCTTTGATAGAGGCGGCGAGCGATGTGGGTAATTGTCCAGAAGAGGAAGAGGATACAGAATGCCGAGGCGATGCTGTTCATTGCATTCACCGCGTGAGGCACATAGTGGGGCGAGGGTGCGAACAGAGTAGCCAGGCGCGCCAACATCATAAAGAGAGGTGCCCCGGGAGGGTGACCGATCTCCAACTTATAGGAGGTGGCGATAAACTCCGCGCAATCCCACAAACTCGACGAGGGCTCCATCGTGAGGATGTAGGTCACTGCCGCGATGGCAAAGACCACCCAGCCCGTGATTAGGTTCCAACGATTAAAATTTTTCATTTTTATCTAACTTATTTTGTTTCCGCTTTTTATCGGCCTTTAAGCCAAAGTGCAAAGGTAGGAATTTAACGCCAAACTACGAAAGTTTATTACATAAACTTTGCCCACAGATCGGAATTTACCATAACGAGGACAAAAAAGGGGCGTGTCCAACAAGTTTGTGGACACGCCCTTTTTGCTTAGAAGTTGTATAACAAGAGCTAATTTTAGGCCTGCGAAGCCCGAAAAAGCGTAGTTTACTCGACGTAAATGAGCATTTTGAGGGCAAGCGTAACGACGAAGTAGCCTTGTTAGACAGCTTC
>JAGBVQ010000023.1 GCA_017630245.1 Alistipes sp.
CCGAATCCCTCCTCCGAGTCAATCAGAGCCACGTTGTGGGGATAGCCGTCGATCGTGTAGTGATAGTATACCTTGATACCCAATCGCTCCAGTCGCTGGCGATAAGCGTCGGCACTCGACTGGCCGTTGTAGTGCGTGATGACCACTCCACCGACATAGAGCCCTGCATTCTCGAACTCGCCCCTCAGACGCAACACATCCTCGTCGTAGGTGATACCCAGGTCGCTACGCATCTTGTTCTTCTCGATATCCATCGCCGAGATTACGGTGATAATCTCCGCATAATCAGCGAGTTGTGTGAGCATACGCAACTTACTGTCGGGCAGGAAACCGGGCAGCACACGGCTTGCGTGGTTGTCGTCGAAGAGCTTGCCTCCGAACTCGAGGTAGAGTTTATCGCCGAACTGATTGATACGCTTCTTAATCTGCTCGGATTGAATCTTCAGGTACTTGTCGTTATCGAAACCTATTTTCATATATGGAATAAATTTATATGTTTTTCTACTTATTGCGTTTGATTCTGCGCAGCGGCAACTTCAGCACCCCGAAGAAGGCCTCGCCAAAGATTCCGCCCGACATCTTCGATGCACCGGCAACTCGATCTACGAAGATGATCGACACCTCGCGGATCTTGAATCCCAATCGCCAAGCGGTGTACTTCATCTCGATCTGGAATCCGTAGCCAACCATTCGGATCGTGTCGAGATTGATGCTCTGTAACACCTCACGGCGATAGCCTACAAATCCTGCCGTTGCGTCATTGACGGGCATACGGGTAATCAGGCGTACATATTTTGATGCAAAGTAGGACATCAGCAGTCGCATCAGTGGCCAATTGACCACATTCACGCCACTAACATAGCGTGAGCCGATAGCAACATCTGCCCCCTGCTCCATCGCAGCCGAGAGTCGCAACAGATCATCAGGGTTGTGCGAGAAGTCGCAATCCATCTCGAATATCGCATCGTAGTCGCGCTCCAAAGCCCACTTAAAACCTGCAATATAGGCTGTGCCCAACCCCAACTTGCCACTGCGCTCAATAAGGAACAATCGCTCGGGATAGGTACGCTGTAGCGTGCGGACAATCTCCGCAGTGCCGTCAGGTGAGCCGTCATCGATCACAAGCAGATGAAAATAACCCTCAAGCGAGAATACCTTGGCCACCATAGCCGCAATGTTCTCCCTCTCGTTGTAGGTCGGGATGATTACAAGTTTACGCATATCTACATCAACTTTTCAAATTTTCTTTTACCAAACAGGTAGCGCAGCACTATCGATCCACGGTATATTGTGCCAACTCGCCCCTTTTGCACTGCCCCTTGGCGAATACTCTTTCGCTCTTCGGCCAGACGAGGATGCCAACTCAGGAACTCTTTATAGGCCCTCGCAACGGCCCACGCACCTCGGAAGTTGCCCTTTGCGGCATAGCTCAACGCCGCCATAACATCAAGCAGCGGTCTTACCACAGCCACCACTGCACGCTGTCCCGAAGTCGAGCAGCGATAGAGCATCGCCAAATTATTGCGGTGGTTGAGCATTATCTTATTCGGCGAGTCCGTCGCCAGCGTACCTCCGCCGTAGTGGTATACCTTGCTACGTGGCTCAATCTCAACTCTATAGCCCGCCAACTGCATACGCCAGCAGAGATCTATCTCCTCCATATGAGCAAAGAAGTAGGAGGCAAATCCGCCTAACTTTTTGAATACTTCGAGCCTGCAACAAAATGCCGCACCGCTTGCCCAGAAGACCTCGCGTGCATCGTCATACTGCCCGCAATCCTGCTCCAAGCTCTTCATTATGCGACCACGACAGAAGGGATAACCCAGGTAGTCGATAAATCCGCCCGAAGCTCCGGCATACTCAAACTGCTCACGAGCCTCACTCCACAAGAGTTTAGGTGCTACAGCCGCCACCCTCTCGTCAGCCTTAAGCCTTGCGATGAGTGGTTCGAGCCAACCCTCGGGAGTCTCCACGTCAGAGTTTAGCAATACGCAGAACTCCGCCTCGATCATCTCCAGCGCTCGATTATACCCCTCGGCAAATCCGAAGTTTCGCTCCAGACGCAGAATCTCTACACCGCTAAACTCCCTCTCCAAAACCTCCACCGAGTCATCCGTCGATCCGTTGTCGGCCACAATGATGCGTACCCCTGCGGGCGTGTTCCTAACCACGCTCGGCAGGAATCGGCGCAGATGAGCCGTTCCGTTCCAATTGAGTATGACAACAGCGGTGCTATTCATATCTTATAACTTTCTATTAGGGCGCATTATGGGGCGATACTTGCCATCGGGGCGATGCTTCCATCGGCGATGAGACCAAACCCATAACTCGGGTCTTTGGCGGATCTCATTCTCCAACATACGCACATATCGCTCGGTGATCTCATACTGCTCGACCTTCTCCACTCCGTCGTAAATCATCTCAATATGAGCCTCGTAGTAGCCTCTGCGGACCTTACGCTGACTGAAGTATAGGACAGGTATACCGAACTTGAGCGCCAACTGCTCGCTACCCTCAAAGAAGAGCGTGTCACGGCCAAGGAAGCTATACCAGTGACTATCGGGAAGTCGTGGCGGATTCTGATCCGAGATAAGACCCAAAGCAAGGTGCTTACCCTGATAACCCTTCTGGTTGCGGATAAAGAAACGCAGCGAGTCGTACGAAGCTACGGGAAGCTCGCTATCTTTGTCGCGCAGACGCTTGAAGAGCTCGTTGAATATCTCATTGTGGATCTTGTGATAGACTGCCACAACCGTATGATCGGGCAGCCACATACCCCAAAAACCGTAATACTCCCAACTGCCCAGATGCGAGGTCATAGCGATGCAGTTGCGATCGCCGATGAGAGCCTTGATCTCTTCGTTGTTTGTAAAGACCATACGGCGCATACACTCCTCCTTGCTCATTCCTGCCATAACCACCGTATCGACAATAACCTCTGCCAAGTTGCGGTAGAATTTGCGGCGAATACTCTTTATCTCCTCGTAACTCTTCTCGGGGAAGGACTCTACGAGATTTTGGGTAACAACCTTACAGCGATAGCGCACGCAGTAGAAGATTACGAAGTATATCAACTCCTGAACGATGTAGTACTGCACAAAGTGAGGCATAATGGCGATAAACCTGCAGAGCCCCCACAGTATCTCCAATCCTACACGTTGCCAGAAACTCAACTTTACTTTATCACTCTCCAATCTCATCTCTCTTTCCCTTCTTTGCTTTAGCGTGTCCTGCAAGGACAATTACAAACTCTCCCTTCGGCTCATTTTGACGGAAGTGCTCAGCCACCTCGGCTACCGTACCACGCACGGTCTGCTCGAACTTCTTCGATATCTCTCGGGTTACGGCCACCTCACGATCCTCGCCAAAGACCTCGGCAAACTGCTCCAAGCACTTCACTACACGGAATGGCGACTCGTAAAATATCATTGTGCGCTCCTCGTTCTGTAGCTCCAAAAGTCGCTTATTTCTACCCTTCTTCTGTGGCAGGAAACCCTCAAAGCAGAATCTGTCACAGGGGAAACCACTCTGCACCAGAGCCGGAATACAAGCCGTAGCACCGGGGAGCGTCTCGACTGCAATGCCAGCCTCCACACAAGTTCTCACAAGCAGAAATCCGGGGTCAGAGATACCCGGCGTACCTGCATCCGAAACCAATGCAACCGTACGACCTGCCTCGATCGACTCGGCAACCATTCGCACCGTTGCGTGCTCGTTGAACTTATGGTGTGAGTAGAGCTTCTTCTCGATGCCGAGGTGCTTGAGCAGGAACGATGTTGTGCGAGTATCCTCTGCGAGGATGAAATCAACCTCACGCAACACATCGACTGCTCGCAGTGTAATATCGCCGAGATTGCCTATCGGCGTAGGAACTATATAGAGTTTAGACATATTAGCTGTATTTACGTTCGATAAGTTCCATTATCAGCTTCGCGCCGTCCGAATTGGGATTCCAATCATAATTCTCAACGATGTGAATCATACAATCCTCAAGGTTGTCGAAACTGTTGAGTTGCGCCATTGCCCTATCATACTCCTCGCTGCTGCCACCAAACAGATCACGGATCAGCAGGAAACGGTCGTTGATACCTACGGCCTTGGTGATATCGTTTACCGAGCCCTTTGCGATCTTC
>JAGBVQ010000024.1 GCA_017630245.1 Alistipes sp.
CGAAAGGTCGCTTACTTTATTTTGTGATATTGTCGTATACAATCAGTCCCTTGCAAAAAAACTTCTGTAGCGATAGACCCCCGAAACTAAGGTTTCGGTTTAAAGGTTTTGGTGCCGCTTTTTTCTAAAAGCGGCGATGGTCAGAATAAAAAAACTATCTGCGCACCTTGAAGATGAGTTTGCGAACGTGTCCGGTGCCGAGCATCGGGGCGTGTGCATCTTCGGGTGTAAGGATCGTAAACTGACCCTCTCGCACAGTGTAGAATGTCTGCGGAGTGTCGAGGAAGAATTGGATATCCTTCTCGGTATCGAACTCTGAGCGGGGGGCGACTACTGCGCTTTTGGGGCTCCAGCCAAACTCCTCCTCACCGCCGAAGACTACCTGAATATCGATGTATTCGCGGTGAAGTTCGAGAGCGGCCTCCGAGCGAGGACGCAGATCTAGCTCCGATACGTTTACAAAGAGGTTGTCGCCGTCAATGTTGTGACGACCTACTTCGAGCTTCGATACGTCGGTGCGCTCAAGCCACTCAAATGCCTGACGCATACGGGGTGATAGAGAGTAGTAGAGCTCGCAGTTTTGCAGTGTGTCGAGAATCATAGGTTGCAGGGTTTAATAGTTTTTAAGTATAACTCTTGAGACTACGGGGTAGTGGTCCGACAGATCGGTTGGTAGCACTTCGTGCGAGAGCACTCGGAATTGGTCGGATACCAGGATGTAGTCTATGCGTAGCAGACTGAAGAATCCGTTGAATGTGTGGGCGTATCCGTTGCCTTGCTCGCTGAAGGTGTCGTTGAGTTTTGAGGCGATGGTGCGGTATGCGTAGGACATAGGTACGTCGTTGAAGTCGCCGCAGACAATCATCGGATAGGGACAGTGGTCCATATCGTGTCGCAGGGCCTCGACCTGATGAGCTCGCATAATGCTATTTTCGTATAGACGTTGTGCCATTGCCGCAAACTTGCTGACGCGAGCCGAGTCGGCGGAGGCAAGGAAGCGGGCGCTGTTGATGTAGTCCCTCTCCTCGAGATTTATGGCTGTGGTCTGCAGGTGGATATTGTAGAGGCGCACCGTGTCGTTGTTGATCTTCAGGTCGGCCCACAAACCCTTGCTTGTGCCGCAGAAACCGCTTATCGAATCCGAGCGTATTATACGCCACTTCGAGAAGCAGACAACATCATCCTCATAGAGGGTCTGGATCTTCGAGTGGTTGTACTTCGAGAGCTCACGCAGCAGTTTCTCGTTCTCCTCGCCGCGGGTCGGGAACTCCTGCAGGCAGATGATATCTGGATTCTCCTTGCGGATAAGAGTGACAATGGAGTCGGTTGTCGGCTTGGTCCACTCCTGGTCGTAGAGGTAGCGGATATTGTAGGAGAGAACCTTGATGTTGCCACGCTCATAGCGCGGGGTGCCATACTCCTTGCCGATTTTAACTTTGTAGTAGAGTGAAACGTAGGGCCAGCCCAGCGCCACAAATGCTGCCGTGAAGATGAACATACGCCACCTCCAGCGAATAATCCAGTAGAGCGCCGATGCTATAGCTATAACATAGATTATAGGTGCAACGAGTCCCGAGAGCGAGAAGTACCATAACTTCTCAGGTTCGAAGAATCGGCTCACGAAGATTGTCAGGATGGCTACAGCGGTTATTGCCGAGATCATAACCATAACGACGTCGAGTATCATCACCCATATCGAGCGACGACTCTTTCGTGAACTGCGGCTGCGGTTGCTGCCGAGTTGGCTGTTGTAGTACTCTGCCATATCTTTGGAGTAGAGCGATGTTTAATACCAAATCTTTCTGCGACGCTTCCAGTAGATGAGAAGCATCCAACCCCAGAGCATACCTCCAACGTGTGCAAAGTGTGCTACGCCCAAGTCGTAGCCCGTTGCTCCGTAGATAAGCTCCAGCACTGCGTAACCCATCACAAACCACTTAGCCTTAATGGGGAAGGGTAGCGGGAATACGAAGATCTGCGAGTTGGGGTACATCACTCCGAATGCAAGAAGCAGGCCCATTACAGCGCCCGATGCTCCGATGAGTGAAATTCCGAGATCATTGGTGAGCCAAGCTACCAACATCTGGATAAGAGCAGCACCTGCACCACAGACAATATAGTAGGTCAGAAAACGCTGAGGACCGAGCCTCTCTTCGAGCGTGCGACCGAACATCCACAGCGCAAACATATTGAAGAAGAGGTGGCTGAAGCCTCCGTGCAGGAACATATATGTTATATACTGCCACGAGTGAAACCAGGGCGACGAGAACCAGTAGAGTTGGCAATATTGTGCCAAGAACGAGTTTGCCGACGGGAGCAGAGTCGTAGCGATATATATCAATATATTGACAATGATAAGATTCTTTACAACGGGGGGTGTTTGAAAACGAGGATTCATATCTTTTTTCTGTTTTATCCTAATTTGTTGCGCAGTTCATCGAACGAAAGCTCGGCCATAATAGCTTTGCCTGCGGGTGTGAAGCTGCGATTTTGGCACTCACAGAGGCGGTTGAGCAGCGATTGCGCCTCCTCCAAAGAGATCTTTGCTGCAATACGGCGTGCCACGCTGCGAGCTATGGTCGCTGCGAGCGTGCGGCGACGAACCTCGATGGCCGATTCGGGTGAGTCGAACACCTTTATTAGCTCATAAATCAGCATATCAGCCTCATCGGCCTCGATGTCTGCTGGTGTGCCATTGACCTCGATTGAGCCTTCGCCTTTGAATGTGATGTCGAATCCGAGAGCCGCAAAGTCCACCTCATTCTCCTCGAGCAGGGCGTACTCCTCATTCGAGAGCGTAAGCAGTTGAGGGAATAGTAGCTGCTGACTTACCGATGAGCAGTTTTGAAGGCGTTGCAGGTAGTTCTCGTAGACGAGCTGCTCCTGCACGCGGCGCAGGTCGATAATAACCAATCGACCTCCGTAGAGGGCCGTGGCCAGGTGGTTGCCAATGCAACATATATTCTCGAATCGAGTCTCAGCGATGGGAATCAACTCCTGCTGAGATGCCTCTGCACCAAAGTCGCTCGAGGGTATAAAGTCGAAATCTGAGGATGTGTCACTTATCTGTGAGCGAAGGCCAAACTCGGCACCGAACGAACTCTCAATCTCCATACCGGCACCTAAACTGCTCTCAATGGCAAACTCAGAGTTGTGGCGCGGAGCGGCTGAAAGACCCGAGGGAATGTAGTCCGAGTACTCTCTCTCAGCAAATCGGTTTGCGGAACCTCCTCCTGCGGAGGGTGTTCGGTATGAACTATTGCCTGCCGTTTCGCCCTCTTCGGTGATGTAGCCCTCACGGAAGGGGTTGTAACCACTAATGCTTGCAGCTTTAGGCTCGGTATAGATTACCCCCTGCTGCGAGATAGGGATCTCGATAGCTGCCTCATCATCGAAGTCCAATAGAGGGACCGCTCCGGTCTTTGCTAGCGTCTCGCGCACGGCGGCGTTGAGAATCTGCCACACATTCTCCATATCGGCGAACTTGACCTCTGTCTTGCGGGGTGATACGTTCACATCGACACGGTCGGGGTCGATCTCGATAAATATAAAGAACGAGGGGAAGCAACCTTCGGGGATGAGCTTCTCGTAGGCCTTCAGGATTGCCTTATTCAGATATTGTGACTTGAAGAAACGACCATTCACAAATAAGAACTGCTCGTTGTTGCGCTTCTTGGCCACAGCGGGACGGCCGATGTAACCTCTCAAGCGAACAATCGAGGTATCGGCATCAATCTCGAGTAGATTATTCTTAATGCTCTTGCCAATTACATCTACGATACGGTTTGCGAGCGATGCTCGGCCGAGTCGATAGATGGGAGCGTCGTTGGCGTAGAGTTCGAATTCAATCTCAGGGTAGCAAAGGGCTACACGCTGAAACTCCGACTTTATGCGTAGAGCGTGCTTCGAGGGCTCCTGTGTGAACTTACGTCGAGCGGGAACGTTGTAGAAGAGGTTGCGTACCAGAAACTGCGATCCCGGCTCGGTCATTATCGGCTTTTGCGACTGGAATACACCACCGTTCACCATCGTCTCAGTGCCTGTCTCGGCATCGTGCTGGCGTGTACGCAACTCGACCTGCGAGATTGCAGCAATTGAGGCAAGAGCCTCGCCACGAAAACCGAAAGTGCGCAGATTGTAGATATCGTCCAGTGTCGAAATCTTGCTGGTGGCGTGGCGATCGAACGCCATACGCGCATCCACGGGCGACATTCCGCATCCGTTGTCGATGATCTGGATCAGCTCCAGACCTCCGTTGCGGAAGTTCACCTTTACGCACGAAGCACCGGCGTCGATGGCGTTCTCCATCATCTCCTTTACGACCGATGATGGCTCCTCGACAACCTCGCCTGCAGCGATCTGGTTGGCTACAATCTCGGGTAGCAGTTTAATTCTGTCGGACATTCTTTTTTTTCTTTGACGATATGGCTATTGGCCATTGGCCATTAGCTATTAGCTATTAGCTTTGTTTCTCTCCTCTGTTGTTGGTCAACCTACTCTTGATAGTCGTTCGGAACGATAACTATGGGTGCGTATGGGTCAAACTCCGCCTCCTCGGCCTTGGTCGAGGCGTTACCGTTGCTCTGCTCGGTTGCTGTCTGTGCACTTTGTGCGCCATTCATCAATGCCACAACTCGGGGAACGAGCAAGTATGCCAACAGTAAAACAAACACCGCCACCAATGCCAAAGTCATTATCGGGCTTCGCTTACCGCTACGCTCGGCACTCTCGGCCCCCTTGCGCTCGATACGCATAGCCTTGCGACGACGCAGATACTCTCCGGGCTTATATTCGCCCTGCGCTACGGCCTGATCTATATCCTCGCCACGTTCGCCGCGCAATTCACGTCTGCGCTGCTCACGAGCCTCCTTTACCGGATCGTAGTAGCGAGGTATGTAGTTGAAGCGGTTGGGGTGCTTCTTGACGGGTGAAAAGAGTCCCATAGTTAAGTCTTTATCCTATCTGAAAAAATTCTTCATTCTCTCGAAGATATTCTGATCTTCGACTTTGGCTGCCTGCTTGAATGAGGGTTGCTCCGAGAGCTTCTCGACCAACTTGCGCTCATCCTTCGAGAGGCTTGCGGGGATGGTGATATCGACTACCACCAAAATATCGCCACGACCATAACCATTCACTGACGGTAGACCCTTGCCTCTCAGACGCAGCACCTTGCCGGCGTGCGTACCTGCAGCGATCTTAATCTTCGCCTTGCCCTCGATTGTCGGCACCTCGACCTCGCCACCAAGCAGAGCTGTTGTTACGGTGATGTTGAGGTTGTGGATCAAATCGTCGCCATCACGCACAAGCTGCGGGTCGCGCTCCTCCTCGATAACCACCAGAAGATCGCCATTCACGCCTCCGTGGCGTGCTGCGTTACCCTTGCCTGATACGGTCAGCGCCATACCTTCGCCTACTCCGGCCGGAATCTTGATCTCGACAACCTCGCTGCCGCGCATCGTGCCCTCACCGTGACACTCCGAGCAGGGGGTGTTGATCACTTTGCCCTCGCCACCGCAAGTGGGGCATACGCCCTGAGTCTGCATACGGCCGAAGAATGTATTCTCGACGCGAGTAACATATCCCGAGCCGCCACAGGTTGCGCAGGTCGAGTATCCATTCGAACCCTCAGCACCCGAACCACCGCACTTCTCGCAGGCTACGTTCTTGTTGATCTTGAGTTTCTTGGTCGTTCCGTTAGCAATCTCTGCGAGGGTGAGTTTTACCTTAACGCGGATATCGCTACCGCGATTAACTCTCTGACCTCCACGACCACCGCCGAAACCTCCGAATCCGCCACCAAAGTGACCTCCGAAGATGTCGCCAAACTGCGAGAAAATATCCTCCATCGAGAAACCTCCTCCGCCGAAACCTCCTCCGAAGCCACCACCTGCAGCACCGCTCATTCCGGCGTGACCGAACTGATCGTAACGAGCTCGCTTATCGGGGTTTGAGAGAACATCGTAGGCCTCTGCAGCCTCCTTGAACTTCTCCTCAGCCTCCTTATCGCCGGGGTTCTTGTCGGGGTGGAACTTGATTGCGGCCTTGCGATAGGCCTTCTTTATATCGTCGGCATTGGCATTCTTCTCGACGCCAAGCACCTCATAGTAATCTCTCTTCTCTGCCATAGCTTACTCTCCAACAACAACCTTTGCGTAACGAAGAACCTTCTCGCCGAGCATATAACCGCGCTGAACTACGTCGATAACCTTTCCGCGCTTATCCTCACCGGCAGCGAAACGGGCTACCGCCTCGTGCAGATCCGAATCAAACTCCTTATCCTGAGCCTCGATCTCAGTTACGCCTTTCTGACGAAGTGCATCGCAGAACTTCTGCGTCACAAGCTTCTCGCCCTCGCGCAGAGCTGTGATATCCTCGCTCTTCTCAGATGCGGCTACGGCACGATAGACATCGTCAAGTACCGAGAGCATACTCTTGAGTACATCTGCGCCACCGCTCTGTACCAAGTCCATCTTCTCGCGCAGGGTGCGCTTACGGAAATTATCGAACTCCGCCTGCAGACGGATATATTTGTCGCGCCATTCGGCGGCCTCCTTTTCGAAATCTGTAGCGGGACTCTCTGTGCTCTGCTCCTCGGTGGGCTCTGACATTGTGTCAGTCGACGGATCCTGCTCCTCTGTCACATTGTCACAAGTCGAACCCTCGCACGAGGTGCTTCCCTCGCCATCGACGATCTCCTTTTCGTCGTTAACATCCTGATTGTAAACTTCTTGCTTTTTCATAAATATATCATTTTTGCATTTTCTATTATTATATTGCGCAAAATATATACCAACCCGTCTTGAGGGTTATTAGTACATATTATCGTACATAGTCTGGCTCTTGTCGTACTTCAGATCGGCAAGCGATGCGGCCTTCACGCCGATGTTAAAGCTCCAGCTCTTGTGGAATCCGAAGGGAATCCAGATAAACGACATCTGCCAACAGTGCAGATCGCGCGTGATACTTATAGATGAGGTCGTGAGCTTATTGTTCATAATATCATAACCACCCGTGAAGGTCACACCCATCTTTGGCGTGATGTTGATACTTCCGTTGAAACCGATAGTCTGCGTGACGTTGTGTTTTATACCGGTAGTTCCGTTGTTTACATAACTTACCGAGTAGTTGATCATATAGTTGAAACCGAGGTTCCACGGCATCGAGAAGTCGTAGTATGTTTGGGCCATATACTGCCTTCGTAGTACGGGATCAAGCGTTCCGTACGGGTCGCTGAAGGGGTTGATATATTCGGGCGGAATCGAGTTGATGTCGTTGATTGCCGCTTGTGTACGGTCTTGACGCGACTTGAAGGTGTAACCAAAGCTCCAACCGGTGCTGATAATACGGCCAAGGAGACCGCGTCTCAACATCAACTTGTTGATTCGTCGGCCCTCGGGAGTTACCTCGTATGGGTCGAAGGTGGCATTGAGGTTGATACCGAAATTCGAGCCGAAGATGGTCGTACGGAACGAAACGGGGATGTTCGAGAGTTTCATCGAGTCGGCCAGGAAGTTATACGATCCGCTGATTTGCAACATATCAATAAGCTTCACCTTCTTCATTCCCGAGGTGTCACGCTTGCTGAGTACCTTCATCTCGAGGGTCTGCGCGAGAGAGAAGTTAAGGTTCATCTGCTGGCCAGATCCCGGTACTCCGTATGCGTTGTCCGAGAAGGGTGAGTATACCTTATGGCGGCCGAGTGAGTCGGTCTGCACGGTCTTATAGAAACCATACTTCTGCTTGCTGAAATCGGGGGCGTACGAGAAGCCGATCTGTGGTGCGATAGTGTGACGTACGGCCTGCAACTTACTCTTCTTGCTCTTCATCTGCCACATTCCGTAGATTGTAGTGTTGGCCGAGAGAGAGGCGTTGTAGTTGTAGAGGCGGTAGAA
>JAGBVQ010000025.1 GCA_017630245.1 Alistipes sp.
AGCACCAGCCATCTTAGCACCATCGTTACCTGTCATCCAGAATGCCGAGCTTCCGGCTGCATAAGGATAGATAACATCGTTCGACTTACACCACGATTCCATATCGCCATTCTCAATTTGTGCACCAGCTGCAGTGGCGTGAGAGAGAGTCTTGCCGGTATCGGTGTCGTCAATAATGAGTTTGTACGAGTAGTTCTTGTTAGCTTTGAAGTCGCTGCCCGAAGCTGTGTAAGAACCATCAGCGCCTGCGGTTGCATTTACCTCAGTCCACGATGCGCCGTCTGTCGAGTAGGCGATCTTAACTGACGAAGCGGCTGTGTTCAGTACATTAGCCTTGAATGTTACATTACCAAACCACAAGTTGTAGTCCGATACCTTCAAAGGCATAACACCTTGAACTGCGTAAGCGATCTCTTTGGTAACCTTACCGCCATCTACGTCTTCAACGTATAATTTCAGAGTCTTGTCGCCACCCGACACAGCTGCGAAGAATGCCTCTTTAACAACTACACGGTAGGTTTGATCGTCAGTTTTGTTAACCTCGATGCCTGCAGGAGCGCTGGTAAGAAGGTCGTAATCCACACCGTCGATAGTAGCTGTCATATTGTTGATAGCAGCCAACGATGATACTGAGTATGCACGCGAAGCAGTAGTAGACAATTGCTTTTCGGTCATATCGAAACCATCACCAAAGATAATGGGGTCGGGGCTGAAGATCAGAGTGTCATCATACTCCTCGACAGTGTCGTCAATAGTAGCCTCGAATACCAAGTTACCCGGTGCATCTTTTGAATATTTAAGAGAGATGGTGTAGCGAGTCGAAGGTTTGATGTTCTCAATAAGACCCTCCTTAACGATATCTCCCTCAACAGGGTGGGTACCCTCGAAGTGCCAGAAGAGTGAAGTTTGACCCTCGGGCATAATAACGTAACCATCCTTTGTCTCGGTGTAGTTCAACGACAGAACATCGCCAGTTGCAATTGCAGCAGCATCGTACGAGTCGTCGATTGCGACAGTAGTAAAGTAACCCTCGCTCAATTTCTCAACCACCGAAGCGTCGTAGTTTACGCGTACGATAGTAGATTGGAGTTTACAGTCTACGGTAGCAGGCGAAACAATACCACGCTCTACGCTGAACTTTTGCTCACCATAGTAGTATTTATTGTCAAACGACATAGCTCGTTTTTCGCCAACTTGTACCTTTGCTACATAGTCGCCTTCGAGCAAAGCCATATATTCAGGTACGTCGTTGATAGAGGTGTAGCGACGGATAAGACTCTCCTCGTCGTTCTCAATCTTATAGATTTTGACAATTACATTATCATTTGCGGTGATGTTCGCTTGAGCTGCGATACCAAGGCGAGTAGCACCTTCATATGTGTTCAGAACAACATCCGATGTATCGATATCTTTTGAGCAAGATGCCAAAACAAGCACTACGCTCAACAATGCTAATAACTTTTTCATAGTCATAATTCCTTTCATTATTTAATTATGCTACTCGAATCGCATCATTACAGTTTTAGTGGTTACATTGCCCTCCATATCGGTTACGGTCATCACGAAGTCGTGGTCACCGGCACCGAGCATCGAGAGAACGCCGAGGAAGTTTGTAATGTTGAGTTGATCCTCCGAAATATATGTTTGGCCATAAACCATATCGCCAACGGGGAAGCCAAGGCCAGAGAGCGATGCGTGCATATCGGTCGAGGTTACAAGGCTGAATTTCGAAGCAAGACCTACAGCCTCAAGCTCTGATGAGTTCAGTGTGTTCGAAACAATTTCGATCTCGAAGTCCTCAATGCCAAGAGGTGCTGTGATGCGAAGCATACAAGTCGATTCGGCAGTCATAACATTACGTTTGTCGATGTCGTAGCCTACCCAAACGATTTGAGGTGCAACGTTTTGACCATACTTAATGCTGAGTGTAACAGTGGTCTTAGCACCATTCTCGTCGATAGCAGTGATTTCGAACGAGTGTGTACCCTCGTAGGTTTTGAGCAGGTCGATTTGCGATGCAAACTTCAGACGGGTTGTAGTGCTGCCCTTGATATTGGTCGGGTAACCCATCATTTTGAGGATTGCAGCCGAGGTAGTGGGAGCACACAGATCCTCCTCTGTACTCATAATTTGCGAGTATGCAGTCATAAAGTCTGCGTTGTCAGACGAAACTTTAACAACCAGCGACTTGAGTGCTGCTTTAGTGGTTACGTCAATATTGATGCTTTTGGTGAAGTTGCCTTCTGCATCGAACATATTGTCAGTAAGCTCAAAGGTCTCTGCAAGGTCGTGACCCTCCCAAGTGATGATAGGAGCGTCGGTATCATCGGGAATAGCCGCCTCGAACAATGCCAAGGTAGTGTCGAAAGTGATCTCCTCGTTATAGGTCCAAGTGTCGCATACGATACCGATATTTGCAGTACCATCTGCTGCGTATTGTACAACAACATTGATTTTACGCCATTGTGCTGCCTTAACGCCCTTAATCTCGTTTGTCATCACAATGTCCTTTGCCTCACCGACATAGCGACAGTTGAATGTAAGTTTCAAGGTGTTCTCTGCAGCTACAGGTGCAAAGTAGCCGGCACGAGTTTCAGCAAAACCATACTCCAATGCACTGTTCTCCAAAGCAACAGTCATCTTGGTGTATTGCGGGTCGAGTTGATCAGCAATATCTGCCGAGTAGGCAACCGATACTTTGATGTTAGCGAGTTTGCAGATCAGGTCGTTGATAGTAGTTGTTTGTTTGCGAGTGATTACAAACTCCTTCTCGCCTGTATATACGGGCTCTTCCCAAGCTGCAGCCTGCATTGTTTGAGATTTCATAGCGATAGTATATACGCCACCCTCCAATGCGATAGGCTCTGTGGGACGCTCACCATATTTGAACGAAGTCATAGTTTCGCCCTTTGCGTTTGATATTACTACATCGAAGGTATTAATATCTACGCCCTCGGCGCGTGTTGCAGGAGTGTTAATATTGTCGGTTTCCTCCAAAATAGAGGCCTCCATATCACCTACAACAAGGTAGCCGATGTTGTTTGTATCATTATTGTTTGAACCGTTAAAGTCCACATTGTCAAGATCGCAAGCTCCGAATACAAGAACTGAGCTCAAAGCGATACCCATCATTTTTACTACTGATTTCATATCTTAGATGTCTTTATTGCGCGTTATCGTTAAGCTCTTGCTCAATTTCGATACTTTCGATCAAAATGTCGTTGAGCGTAATAGTAAGATTTGTGCTTCCTGCCGATTCTACATCAAATTTAACGGTGTAGAAGGTTTGTGCTGCAGGTTTTTCGAGTTTGTATTCAGGCAGAGTTACCACAGTACCCTCGGCTCCCGATTGATTAGGCTGCTTTGTGGCAGTACCATTGATAGTAAAGGTTGCGGGTGCGATAAACAGAGGTTGGCTTTGTGCAGTCACGTCAAATTCGTTACCTGCTGCAGTTGCCAATGTAAGAGTGTGGCCACCAACGAAATATGCCTTAAAGGCGTCGGTAACCTCAACTTTAACAAGAGTGTTGGCGATTTTTGCCGAAATCATAACTTCGGTATTCTCGCGAGCTGCGATATCAAAGTTAGCAACACCTACGAAGGCTGCTTTGTCGTAACCCTCTTCAGTAACGTTACCTGCAACTACGGTTGCTTTGTACGAGCCGTAGTGAAGGTGGATATCGCTTTCGTTAAACTCCGTAACGGAAGCATAACTTGAAGTGTAAGTGTGGCTTACACCATCAATGGTCAAGGCAAAATCCTCGGTTGCCGGAGTTGTGCAACTGACGTTGGCGCGAGTAAAATCATCAACCGTAGTTTCGGCTACGCAGTTGATAGTTACTCGTCCTTTACCTTTCTCATCACCCAGTGATGCTTCATTCGAACAAGCCGAAAGCACCAACGCAAAGAGCGATGCGACTGAAAGAAACTTTCTCATAAGTAATTGATTTTAGATTAATTTATTATTTAATTAGTTTTAGTTTGCGATTTGAACTTTGATGTTGTCAACATACATCCAGCCATAGCCGTTGTTAATTTTCCAACTCTTATAACCCATATGTCCAACGTGCCAAGTGATACGGTGTGATGAGGTGCAATTAGTGATGTTGTAGGTCATTGATTGCGAGAGTCCCGTTGCAGAGCCCGATGTCGGAATATTAGGCACTGTTTGTGCTCCATCAAGATTGGTAAAAGACTCGTTATTATTGAACTGTGTAGCATAACCACTAATTAATCCGGGTGTTGTGGTATAGCCTACACGGCCTACGGGATAGTAGGTTGAGTTACCCGTACGACTACCACCATAGTCAAAGCTGACCTTCACATTAACATATTTGTCGGGCTTGATTGCCGACAATGCAGGAGAATCAAGACGTCCGTATGCGCGAGTGGCACCCGCAATAACGCAGTCTACACGTCCCGAAACAAGGATTGCAGAGCCTGCCGCATCACAACCAGTACGAGCACCAGACCAACCAGAAGACAAACCATATTGTGTAAGGTCGCGACCAGCTTCACTGGCACCATCAGTTGAGGTGTATGGGCCGCCTTTATAATCTCCATCATATACCGCCAAAGTGCTGAAATCCTCCGAGAAGAGGTAGGGGATATTCATCCAACGAGTATGCTCCGTGTAGTCGGTCAAATTACCAAGGTTTACAGTTGTCTCTACAATTGCGTGCTCAGAATCAAATACCAAACGCCAAGAGGTATTATCATACTGATCGGCATCAAACTCTCCTTCGTAATCTACGGAGTACTTGTTTGCAGCATTGCGTTGGAATGTGCCCATATGGTTGTTATTCGCGTCGTACACATCAAAAAAATTAAAATCCTCACCAAGATTATTCTTGTCTATCGAGAAGTGTACTGCGGTATAATAGGGGTAGATTTCGGGGATTGCCATATTGATAGGCGTAACGTGACCTGCTTCAAACGTTTTTGATAAGTTATAAGCTGCTGGGTTCGACTTACGACGCTCGCCACGCACATAGTAATTGACCTCACCATCGACTGTGCCGGGGAGTACAAAGACCCAAATATCGTCGCCCGCATCGAAGCCCTCGGCATTCTCAACAACAATAACGTTCGACATATTGCTGTAAACGGGCTCCGCATCGGGATTACTAACGTCAAAGGTCACATCGCCGACAACATCATTGGGGAAAGTGATCTCCAAACGATAGAAACGGTTGTTATAGAGATTGCGACCCTCGGGGATGTGAATTTTAAGGGCGTGCATCTTGTGACACATAATGGTATTCAGCTGTACTCGATTCACCGATGTGAGTGCTTCGTTCACAACCGGCTCGGCAAGCATAATATCATTCACACCATCGTACTTTCCTGTTTGAGATGACGAAAGTGTATATGTCGCCAAAGTTCCGTTTACTGATTTGGGTTGCGGATAAGAGAGCA